>JAGCMZ010000094.1 GCA_017646225.1 Paludibacteraceae bacterium
ATACGGTCTGGATTCAAGAAACGTTCAAACAGCAGGTCGTATTTTAGGGGGTCTACGTCGGTAATGCGCAAACAATACGCCACCACCGAACCTGCCGCCGATCCACGACCAGGACCTACACTCACGCCCAACTCTTCGCGAGCAGCACGGATGTAGTCTTGCACAATCAAGAAGTAACCCGGAAAACCCATGGTTTTCATGATGTGTAACTCAAATATAATGCGTTCGGTTTGCTCGTCGGTTAGGGTATCGCCGTAACGTTTGGCCGCCCCTTCCCAGGCTAGTTTGGCCAAATAATCGGCCTCTAATTTAATACGGTATAATTTATCGTACCCGCCCAACTTTTTGATTTTGTCTTCGGCTTGTTCTTGCGATAGTACTACCTCGCCTTTTTCGTTGCGGGTAAACTCGTCAAACAAATCTTGGTGGGTATATTTTTGACGATACTCGTCCTCGCTTCCAAACGTAGACGGAATATCGAACATAGGCATAATAGGACCCGACTCAATGGAATACACCTCTACTTTTTCGGCAATTTCGAGGGTATTGTTAATGGCCTCGGGGTAATCGGCAAAGATGGCCGACATTTCGGCGGGCGATTTCAACCATTCTTGTTTGGAATAGTGCATACGGGGCTCGTTCATTTTCTTGCCCGTACTCAAACAGATTAAGCGGTCGTGCGCTTCGCCATGCGATTCTTCTACAAAGTGAACGTCGTTCGAGGCTATGATTTTGATGCCCAATTTTTGCGCCAACGCCACCAGTTGAGGCAACACCACTTTTTGTTGCTCGTACACTTCGGTATCGGCATCGGGTTTATCGGTTTGATGACGTTGTAATTCAATGTAGAAATCGTCGCCAAATAGATTTTTGAACCACATGGCCGCTTGTTCGGCTTCTTCCATACGGTCGTCCATGATGAGTTGCGACAACTCGCCTGCCAAACAAGCCGACGACACAATAAGGCCTTCGTGGTATTTTTCTAGGATATTTTTATCGATACGAGGACGGTTGTAAAAACCATCGATATTGGCAATGGAAACCAGCTTACATAAGTTTTTGTAACCGGTTTTGTTTTTGGCCAATAGTATAAGGTGGTAACCGCTTGAGTCGACAATGTATTCTTTCCCGCTTTTACGATACGCCTTGTGGGCTTTGTCTTTATCGTACAAGGTACGACGCGCACAATACGCCTCTACCCCAACAATGGGCTTGAAAGCCTGTTTTGCTTTTAGGCTGTCCAGTTCTTCGGTAAGTTTTGCTTTTTCGTCTGCATCGGTAGTTTGCTCCAACTTTTCTTGGCAAGCCACTACCTTTTCTTTGTACTTCTTGCTTACCTTTTTGGCATAATCGGTAAACTCCTTGGCTCCGTACATATGGCCATGGTCTGTCAAGGCCAAAGCAGGCATACCCAAATCGACTGCTTTGTCAATTAGGTCTGCAATCTTTGACATTCCGTCTAGTACAGAGAAATGCGAGTGAACGTGTATGTGTACGAAACTCATGGTTATACGGTGTTTAGTCGTTTAGTCGAAAAAATCGGTGGCTGAGCCTGTCGAAGCCCCCGATATAGACCGAATAATCCTCTAAAGATTTGCTACTAGTTGTTCTACAACTTTGGGATACCATTCGTATTCGAGGGCATGCACTTTGGTTGCTACATCGGCAGGCGAATCGGTGGACAATACTTCGCAAACAGCTTGAAACACCACATCGCCAGCATCGTATTCATCGTTTAAATAATGAATGGTAATGCCCGATTCGGTTTCGGCAGCAGCCACTACTGCCTCGTGCACTTTATCACCATGCATGCCTTTGCCGCCATATTTAGGCAAAAGCGATGGATGGATATTAACAATGCGTTGTGGGAAGGCTTCTAACATCTCATCGTCTATCATGACCATATAGCCTGCCAACACCACAAACTGAATGTCGTTTTCTTGTAAAAATCTTAGAACGGTACCGTTGGTAAATTCTTCTTTAGTATAGGTATAAGATGGAACGCCTAATGCATTTGCCCTAGCATGCACGCCTGCGCCTGCTTTATTAGACAAAACAAAAGGAATTTCCATGCTGGGATGATTCGTAAAATACTTGATTAAATTTTCGGCATTGGTGCCAGATCCACTCGCAAAAACAGCTATTTTTTTCATCTTCCTATTTAAC
>JAGCMZ010000095.1 GCA_017646225.1 Paludibacteraceae bacterium
AGCAATGCCTATCCAGAAGGTTAGAATTGCCCAAAATCGGTTGCTATGTAGTCCAAATTGACGCATGGTGGCTCAAAAATACAAAAAAATGACTAACTTTACCCCATGTCTCAAAAACAAATCTTACAACAACAACTCAAACAAACCTTATCGCCCCAACAATTGTTGGTGATAGGGTTGTTAGAATGTCCCCTTTTGGAACTGGAAGATCGCATTCGACACGAATTGGAAGATAATCCAGCACTGGAAGAAGGGGTAGAAGATACCGATTTGGAAACCGGTGCAAATGATGACGAAACTGTCGATGAAATCGATAAAATGGAAGAATTGACAGGTGATATTGATGTTTCACAACTGGATGAATACTTATCGGACGACGAGGGAGACGATGTCTACTACGAAGGCCCTGCTGTGGCAAGCGATGCTGCCGATTTTGTTTATACCAACTATTCAGAAGAAACGGATTTTGCAGGCAGTCTGATAGAGCAATTGCGTATGCTCGATTTGCCCGAGACACGTTTGCAAATGGGCGAGTACATCATTGGCAATTTAGACGAAAAAGGTTATCTGAATCGTGAAATCAGTTTGCTAACGGTCGACTATAATCTGCAATACAGCGAGCAGGCCACCGAAACGGACATGTTTGAGGCATTGACCGATGTGCAAAGCTTAGAGCCTGCCGGAGTGGGAGCGCGTTCGCTCGATGAGTGTTTGTTGTTGCAGTTGGAGCGAAAACCTTTTACCGATTCCATCGATAATGCCATGCGCATACTCGAAGAATGTTATGATTTGTTTGCGCAACGTCACTACGACAAGGTGCAAACACAGTTGCAGCTATCGGACGATGAAATGCGCGATGCCATTCAAGAGATTACACGCCTTAATCCACACCCCAGCAATGGCTTTAGTGCGGTGGGTTTTGAAGCAAACAATGTGGTGACTCCCGACTTTTTATACGACTGCGAAACCGGACAGCTTCAGCTCAACAATCAGTCCATTCCATCGTTAAAAGTGGGTGCTTCGTATGTGCAATTATTTCAAGATTTTTCGGGCAATGCCAACAACCGTACACCCGATAGAAAAGCAGTTGTTCAGTTTGCCAAACAAAAGTTGGATAGGGCCAAATCGTTTATCGATGCTGTTCGTCAGCGCGAAGCCACGTTGCTCACCATTATGAAAGCGATTATTGATTATCAAGCAACCTTCTTTCAGCAAGGTGGCGAGGCTTTGCTCAAGCCCATGACCATGAAAGATATTGCCAATTTGTCGCATTACGAAATCTCTACCGTGTCGCGTGCAGTGGGCAACAAATACATTCAAACCAATTTTGGTATTTTTCCCTTAAAATATTTCTTTTCGGAGGGTATGGTTACCGATTCGGGCGAAGAGGTATCAACGCGCGAAATCAAGACCTTGCTGAAAGAAATGATCGATGCCGAAGATAAGAAACATCCCCTTCCCGATGAGAAGTTATGTGAAATGTTGCAACAAAAAGGCTATCCTATCGCCCGCAGAACCGTTGCCAAATACCGTGAGCAATTAGGTTTGCCCGTTGCCCGTTTACGAAAAAGTTTTTAAAGCAATGAAAAGAGTTTTAGTAGCCCATGCTTTGTTTCCAGAGTCATTTTCTGCTGGTACTAACAAAATAGAAATTATAAAACCGCAAAAAGGTGCCTTTTCATCGGAAGAATTAGCCTCTTTGATACCTACTTGCGATGCTTTTATTTCCATGTTTAACACCCCCGTTCCTGCTCATTTGTTGGAATTAGGCAAAAAGTTAGAAGTAATATCGAACGTAGGGGTTGGTTACAATAACATAGATGTAGATGCCGCTACCCGTTTAGGTATAACGGTTTGCAATACCCCCGATGTAGTTACCGAGCCTACCGCCGAGTTAACCATTGCTTTTTTATTGGATTTAGCCCGTGGTATAACCCGATCGCATGTTATCATGCAACAAAATCAAGAAAGATGGGGTGTGCTAGAAAATATAGGTACATCAGTATATGGTAAAACATTGGGTATTGTAGGATTTGGAAGAATTGGCAAAGCGGTGGCCAAACGTGCATTAGCCTTGGGTATGCGCATTGTCTATTATAGTCGTACAAAACAAGCAGAAACTGTCCAAAAAGAATACCAAGCCACTTATGTGTCGCTAAACGAATTGATGCAGACGGCCGATTTTATCAGTTTGCATACACCATTAACACCACAAACACATCATCTAATTGGTCAAAAGGAATTGGCATTGTGTAAACCAACGGCCTACCTTATTAATACAGCGCGTGGAGCCGTGATACACGAAGAATCGCTTATACAAGCGCTGCAACAAGGTGCCATAGCAGGTGCTGCTTTGGATGTGTACGAATACGAACCACAAGTTCCTGCTGCCATGCGAAGTTTGCCCAATGTACTAATGGTGCCACATATAGGAACAGCAACCAGAGAAACTCGCAACGCTATGGCAGCTATGGCGCTAGAAAATGTGGTTGAATATTTTAATGGGAACCCACTAAGGGTGGTAAATCCTTAATTTTCTGCACTTTTTTGTCAAAAAGGTTGGGTAAATAAAAAAAAGTGTTTACCTTTGCGCTCCTTTAATTCAATTTTATATGTATTTATCAAAAGAACAAAAAGTAGAAATCTTTGAGAAATACGGAAAGTCTAATACTGACACTGGTTCTCCTGAAAGCCAGATAGCATTATTTTCCACCCGTATTGCTCATTTGACTGAACATGTTAAGTCAAATCACAAAGATTATAGCACAAAACGTGCTTTGGTACAATTAGTAGGTAAACGTCGTCGTTTGTTAGATTACTTGAAAGAACGCGACATCGAACGTTACCGTGCTATCATCAAAGAACTAGGCATCCGTAAATAATTCGGTGCTTGTAACAAAAAAGGCTTCACCATATGGTGAGGCCTTTTTTTGTTGTTATCGACTCTATAATATAATAAGGTGTATTATTTTTTAATAAGCACGGTTCCTTCTGCTACGGGTTGTGTTACCCATGTGTTGCCACCAATAACAGCGTTTTTGCCTATGGTAATGCGTCCCAAAATGGTAGCTCCTGCATACACCACTACATTGTCGCCCAGAATAGGGTGACGTTCAATACCTTTAATAATCTCGTCGTTATCGTCAGTTGGGAAACTTTTTGCGCCCAATGTTACGCCTTGGTATAACTTTACATTTTCTCCTATAATGCAGGTTTCGCCAATAACAATGCCTGTTCCGTGGTCAATGGCAAAGTATTTGCCAATAGTAGCCCCAGGGTGAATATCGATACCAGTTTCGGAGTGTGCCATTTCGGTGATGATACGGGGAATAATGGCCGATGCCCCCAATGTGAGCAATTCGTGTGCAATGCGGTAATTCGATATGGCTTTGATGCCAGGGTAGGCTAAAATAATTTCGCCAAAGTTTTTTGCTGCAGGGTCGCCTTTGTAAATGGCTTCAACGTCGGTGCGCAACAATAATTTAATATCGGGCAAATGCTCAATAAAGGTAGCAGCCATGTCCATGGCTTTTTTCTTTTTCTCGGGCAAACGACGTTCCTCGTCGGTACAGTCAAAACATGCCCCTGCATACAATTGTTCCCACAAAAGTTGAAAAATACGTTCGGTGGTAACCCCTATATGATAAGGTAGGGTGGTTGCGTTGACCGATGTATTGCCAAAAAATCCAGGAAATAAGATCGAACGAGTTAATTCGATAAATTCAGCAATTTTGTCCAACGATGGATAAGGCTCGTCTTCGTGGCTTTGGTACATCAACTTTCCGTCAAATTCTTGCGAAATTAAGCGGTCAATGGATTTTTTTATCTGATTTGCGTATTTTGAAACAGCCATAATGTTATATAGGTCAAAAGTTTATAGATGCAAAGATAGGAGATTTTAAGACCATTTCAAATTCCATTTCAAAATTGGGTGTAAGAATGTCCTTGCCCATGGCCTCCCTAATTTCGTCCAACGACCAAAATCTGCCTTCGTCTACCTCGCTTGGGTCGGGGAAAATATCCCCATTATATAGGGTGTAGTAGGCGTTTACCAATTCGTATTCGGTTTTTGATCGATAAGGGTATACAAAAAGTGGTTTCATGTCTGCGTTTGTAATGCCCAATTCTTCGCGCACTTCGCGAGCCAAAGCTTCTAAAATGGTTTCGCCTGCGTCTACATGCCCACCTACAGCTGTATCCCACTTGCCCGGTTGTACGTCTTTTAGCATCGATCGCTTTTGCAAATATAGTTCGCCTTTGCTATTAAATACGTGCAAATGCACCACGGGGTGCAACCAAAATGTACCCGAATGGCATTCTTTGCGCGTTGCTGTACCTACAACTTCGCCCGCTTCGTTCACCAATGGAAATAATTCTTCTGTTTTCATGCTACAAAGGTAATGTATGAATATCAATTAGTTGCAATGTAGAGCGTATTTTTCTTCTCAAAATAGTTGTAAATTATTTGGAGCGTATTGAAAAAGGCTCTATCTTTGCACCCGCTTTTGAGAACAACGGTTCTCAGTTACAAAGCAAGTATTGTTGCAGAGTGGTTACAGCGGCCTTGAACTGGTAAAATTTTTCAAAAATTTTTCTTGAAAATTTTGCAGATTCAAAAACCTGCTTTATCTTTGCAATCCGTTTCGAAAAGAAAGTCACAGTGGTGATTTTTATTATAACGTAGTGATCTTTGAAAAGACTGAAAATACAAACAACCAAAACAAGGTTAAGGAAAAAATAGCAACCGTCATTTTTTTATAAAAATGAAACAGGTAACCTAAG
>JAGCMZ010000096.1 GCA_017646225.1 Paludibacteraceae bacterium
AGCGCTACCACCTCTATTGGCAGAAACTACAGACTCTCATTGTCTTATAACTTTGGCAACATGAAACCCAAAAGAAACAAGAACAACCAACAAAACAATCAAAACATGTCAGGCGGTTTTGAAGACGATATGAGCACCGATTTTTAGAAAACTTTTTATACCTTTGCGTAAAATATAGATAAATTATAACATGAAACGAATTCTTATTTTCTGTACTGCATGCTTTATGGCTTGTATGGCAATGGCACAAATTCAGCCCGAAGTAAAAACCGTACTAAACTACGATAAAAACCTGATAATGGGTTATACTATTACTTACGAATACCCTATTGAAGACATCGAAACTGCGGTTATTGAACGTCTTGAGAAAGAAGGCGTAGAAGGAAGCAAAAAGAAAAACTTTTATGCTTTTAAAGGAATCAAATACAACTACATTTGGAATAAAACATTCGACATGTACGTTCAATTTACGGGTTCTAAAAACGCAGGAACCATCAATATGATTCTTTCGCAAGGTTACGACAACTTTATTATTCCTACCGAAGATTCCATTACCACGGCCAAAGTATACGATTGGTTAATCAGTTTGGATTTAGACATCCAAAACTATCGCTATAACGTAGCCATGGAGGCTCATCAAGAGGAATACAAAGGTATTGACAAGGAATTGAGCAAACTAGAAAAACAACGTACTAAGATTGAAAAGAAGATCAAGAAAAATACAGAAGCTCAATTAAAATTTGAAGCCACTCGAACCATTGTGGGTGAAAACGACCTAAACGTTGATACCAAAAAAATTGAGAAAGAACAGATAAAGGCTCAAAAATTGCTAGACGAGAAACACGAGTTAGAAGATGAGTTGAAACAAATCAATGACAAGATTGACAACGTTCGTTCTGACCTTAACAAGAAAAATAACGTTATCGCTGATTTAAAGAAAGAGCAACCCAAAACAAATACCTTACAAAAAAGCAAAAAATAAAACATGGAGTGTTTATTCAGCCTCTTTGAATCATACGCCGGAGCCCGACCAACCCAACAAAGGTTATTGGCGGGCTCTGGCTCTAATAGGGTTTACTATCGCCTATGGCAAGGAGAGCAAAGTTACATTGGCGTGTACGGTGCCGATCAAAAAGAGAACCAAGCCTTTTTGATACTATCCGAACAAATGGCCAACTGTGGCATTGCCGTTCCTACTGTATTGGCCGTATCGGACAACCAACAATATTACCTTTTGAGCGATTTGGGCGATGAATCGTTGTTTTTTGACCACATTGCCAAAGGTTATGATGAAAGCACTGTTGCACTGCTTCATAAAACCATAGCTCAATTGCCCCGTATTCAGTTTGAAGTGGCCAAAAACCTCAATTTTTCCATCTGCTACCCACAAGCATCCTTTGACAAACGCACCGTTTATTGGGACTTAAACTACTTCAAATACGAATTTCTCAAACCATCGGGCGTAGAATTTAACGAAGCTTGGTTAGAAAATGATTTTGATGCTCTTTGCACCGACCTTTTAGCAGTAGACACCCCCACCTTTATGTACCGTGATTTTCAGAGCCGCAACGTAATGGTGGTGAACAACGAACCCTATTTTATCGACTATCAAGGAGGCAGAAAGGGGCCTTTTTACTACGATTTGGTATCGTTTATTTACCAAGCCAAGGCCAATATGCCCGATAATTTGCGTGCTTCGCTTATCGATACTTACAAAACAGCTTTACAACCCTATTACAACGTAAGCGATACGGAATTTTCGCATCAGATTGCTCTTTTTGCTTTGTTCAGAACCTTGCAAGTATTGGGTGCATACGGCTTTAGAGGATTGGTAGAACAAAAAGCTCACTTTATTGCCAGCATTCCATTTGCCATTGCCCAACTAAAGCAACTCTTAGGGCAAAACGACTACACCCGATACCCTTATTTGGTTAGTGTATTGCAAACATTGGTAGATCAATATAAAGACACACAGTCTGCTAATATCGACAGCAACAAACTTTGTGTTGATGTGTACAGTTTTTCGTACAAAAAAGGCATCCCCACCGATTATTCAGGCAACGGAGGCGGTTTTGTATTTGACTGCCGTGCTATTCATAACCCAGGCAGGTACGAACCTTATAAGAAACTAACTGGTTTAGACCAGGAAGTAATTGACTTTTTAGAAGAAGACGGCGAGATTTTAACCTTTATGGAACACATCTACGCCTTGGCCGACCCTGCCGTAGAACGTTACGTAAAGCGTGGATTTACGCACTTGCAATTTAGTTTTGGTTGCACGGGTGGACAACACCGCTCGGTTTACGGTGCCCAACACCTAGCCGAACACATTGCCCAAAAATTTGGTGTACAGGTACGTTTACAACACCGAGAAAGAAAGATTACCCAATATTTTAATTGTTCAGAAGAATGAAAGCCTTTGTCTTTGCTGCAGGATTAGGAACTCGCCTTAAACCCATTACCGACACCATGCCAAAAGCATTGGTACCTATTCAAGGAAAACCACTTTTGGACCACGTAATGGAAAAACTACAAAGTAGTGGGATGACAGATTTTGTCATCAACATCCACCATTTTGGCGAGCAAATTATTGATTACCTCCAACAAAACTGGAAAGACGTTCCCGTAGCCATATCGGACGAGCGAGCAGCATTGTTAGAAACAGGCGGTGCAGTAAAAAAAGCAATTCCTTTATTGGGTGATGATTCTTTTTTAATACACAATGTTGATATTTTATCGAATGCTAATTTAGCCCAATTAGTGGCAGAGCACACCAATAAAAAAGCGGCAGCCACCCTGTTGGTAAGCAACCGCAAAAGCAGTAGGTATTTATTGTTTGACAAAGACATGCGCCTAAAAGCATGGACCAATACGCAAACTGGCGAAGTAAAATCGCCCTACTCAGACATTGACATCAACACACTTACGCCATACGCCTTTGGTGGGATTCATTGTTTTTCACCCCTATTGTTTGCCGAAATGAATCCCTACCCAGATAAATTCTCTATTATTGATTTCTACCTTGATCAATGCCTAAAATACCCTATCTATGGGTGGAAACAAGAAAATTTACAACTTTTGGATGTAGGTAAGATCAACTCGCTTGAGTTGGCCAATAACTACATTGCTCACTTAGAAGAAACAAAGGAAGTTAAATAATGGGATCTGGCAAATGAGGGAAATGCTCTTTGTGAGCACGATTTTGTTGTCGCAAAAGCCATTTGCCTGCATCTTCCCAACTATTCAATAACCAGCCCCCACATTCGGGACAAAACGACTCCGTCCCACAATCGCGACACATATTGAATTTTCTACCACAATGATCGCAAGTAAACTGGGTAGATTGTAGCAGCCTGCCCGCCAAACTTTCGCCACATTTAGCGCATACAATGGGAGTGGTATCAGGGCGTTTTACCAAACAATTCAAACGAGGAGTTGGATACGTAGGACGAGGGCCAAACGGAGCTTTATCTTTATTTTCCATAACAATCATTTTCTGTGCGAAGTTACTACATTTTAATACGCTACCATAACAAAAAATGTATTATTTTTGTAGATTGAACACATAAAACGATTAGTAACATGAAAATAGCACTTATTGGATACGGGAAAATGGGCAAAACCATCGAACAAATTGCCCTTAGCCGCGGTCACGAAATTGTAAGCCGCATTGACATTGACAACCAAGAAGATTTTGAATCGGAAGCGTTTAAAAGTGCCGATGTAGCCATTGAATTTACGGCTCCAAAAGTAGCAGTAGAAAATTACAAAAAGGCATTTGCCGCTGGTGTTTCGGTGGTATCGGGTACTACGGGTTGGACCGATCAAATGCCAGAAGTTCAAGCTTTGTGCGACGAAAAAGGATTGGCTTTCTTCTGGGCTTCTAACTTTAGCTTGGGAGTAAACATCTTTTTTGCGGTTAACGAATACTTGGCACGCATCATGAATCAATTCCCCGCCTACCAAGTGGGCATGGAAGAGACCCATCATACCCAAAAATTAGATGCTCCTAGTGGTACTGCCATTACCCTAGCCGAAGGCATTCTAAACAACATGGAGCGCAAAAACACTTGGGCATTGGGCGAAGGCAAAGCAGAAGACCCTACCCTTACCATCAAAGCCATTCGCGAAGGCATGGTACCTGGCATCCATACCATTCAATACGAATCTGACTTTGACTACATTACCATTACCCACGATGCAAAAAACCGCAACGGTTTTGCTCTTGGTGCCGTACTTGCTGCCGAATTTACTTGTGGCAAAAAGGGTTGCTTAGGAATGAAAGACATGCTTAAATTTTAATTATGATTGATTTCAAAAAGATAGATCTAAAACAGATTACCACCAAACAATGGATTAAAGCGGCAGTTGCATGTCTCACATACATTTTATTCATTGTTTGGGTCGGCAATTATTGGTGGTTATTCTTGTTACCTATTATAGCCGATGTATACATCACCAAAATTATTCCTTGGACTTTTTGGAAAAAGTTCGAGAACAAATATCTGTACAACATTTTTAGTTGGATGGATGCTATCCTTTTTGCCTTAGTTGCCGTTTATTTCATCAACAACTATGCTTTCCAAAACTACCAAATTCCCTCCTCGTCTTTAGAGAAGTCGCTATTGGTAGGCGATTATTTGTTGGTAAGTAAAGTTCACTACGGTCCACGTGTTCCCATGACCCCTCTTTCTATGCCTTTGGTACAGCATACATTCCCTTGGGGAGGCAAGTCTTTTAGCACTGCCATTCAATGGGATTACCGCCGTTTAGCTGGTCTTGATACCATCAAATCGTTGGATATTGTTGTTTTCAATTTTCCAGCAGGCGACACCGTAGCCTCAAGGCAACCTAATCCTGATTACTATCAATTGTGTCGTCACTACGGCAAGCAAACCATTGAGAAGCATCCTGAACAGTTTGGTGAAATTGTATGGAGACCTGTAGACCGCCGAGAAAACTACGTAAAACGTTGTGTTGGGCTGCCTGGCGATAGCCTACAAATCATCAATAAACGCATTTACATCAACGGGGAACCACAATACGAGCCTACTGGTTTGCAATTTAATTACCTAGTATGTACCGATGGCAGAGCCATTTCAGATAAACAATTTGAACAATTAGGTGTAAGCGTAGATGATAGAGCACTGATAAACAAATGGTCGGATGGTTCGGCTATTTTGAAATACTTGGATTACACCCCTATCAATGGTCAATATCCTCCCGTATACTATTTACCACTAACAGCGCAAGCATACAAACAAATTAAAGGATTTCCGCAAGTCGTATCGGTTATAAACGATCCTAACTTGTTTACAGGAAAGGTTTTCCCACAAGCATTCGACAATTGGACACGCGATGATTATGGCCCAATTTACATTCCCCGCAAAGGAGCGACAACGCCTTTGACCCTAGAAAACCTACCTTTGTATGAACGCATTATCCATGTATACGAAGGCCACGATTTAACCGTAAAGGACAGTACCATTTTTATCGATGGCAAACAAGCTGATTCGTACACCTTTGCCATGAATTACTTTTGGATGATGGGTGACAACCGACACAACTCAGAAGATTCACGCTATTGGGGATACGTACCAGAAGATCACATTGTGGGCAAACCCTTGTTTGTTTGGCTATCAATTGATAAAGATAAATCGTGGTTCCAGTCCATTCGTTGGAGCAGATTGTTTAAAAGCGTAGATAACATGAAATGAGCAACAGCATTGCATTAACCTCATTTTACGCAGGCAACATACAATATTACAGCAAGTTAGCTTATTACAAAACTTGCATTACCGATGTACATCAACATTACGAGAAGCAAACTTTCCGTAATCGATGTACCATTGCCACTGCCAACGGGCGCATGGATTTAATCATTCCCATTATCAAAGGCAGCGAAGGTAAAACCATCGATAAAGACATTAAAATTGCGGACGATAATTGGCAAAAAATACATTGGGGAGCTTTAGAGGCTGCCTATAGACACAGTCCGTTTTTTATGTATTACGAAGACGATATTCGTCCTTTTTACCAAGATCGATACACGTATTTGGTAGATTTTAACGAGGCATTACAAACGTGCATTTGTGACTTGATAGGAATTCAACCCACTCTATTGCGAAGCAACAGTTACCTAACAGCAACCAACAACCTTGACTTTAGAAAAACATTGCATCCTAAACATCCTATTGTAGACAAGCATTTTACCAGCGCTCCCTACTACCAAGTATTTGAGCAAAAACAGGGTTTTGTTGAGAATCTCAGCATTCTTGACCTCTTGTTTAATATGGGAAACGAAACCATCCTTGTTTTGCAAAAATCTTTTGTACCATGAAACGCCTAGTAGGAATTTTGCTGTGCATGTTAGCTTGCTTTCAAGTTGCCTTGGCGCAAATTGAAAGCGAAGGTACTCCTATGCCTTTTGCCCTACCAGCACAAACCTACCATCGTTCGAGCACATCATTTTTTTATCCCCTACAAATAGACACCACACAAGCGCTAGTAAGCGACCAAAGGAACTATGCCATAGGCCATGTAGCATCCGTTCATTTTACACCCCAAAAAGATGGCATCTGGGAGGTTCTAGAGAACGGAACCCGCGTTTGGCGCATGGGATTGGTATCCGATGGAGCTGCCTCTATGAGCGTTGTATTGGCGCAATTGAATCTGCCTGATGGTGCCAAACTGTTTGTATACAATCCGTCTCAAACCCAGGTATTAGGGGCATTTGGCACTGAGAACCAAAATGAGAGTGGTATTTTACCCATTCGTCCGCTCATCGGCGATAGTTTGATTCTAGAATACCAAGAACCTAGCGATGCTGCCTTTAATGGAACCTTCTGCATCGAACGTGTTGCACACAACCGCAGCACCGGCACCTTTAATGGTTCCAACCATTGCAGTCCGCACGCACTCTTTACCAACGATTTACCTCAACAAAAACAGTCGGTTTGCTTGCTTTATGTTGTTTCATCTACGCAATCTTCTTTTGGTAGTGGGTGCCTAATCAACAATACCGATGGCAAACCATACGTTTACACAGCTGCCCACAATTTTAAAGCAGCAGAAGATGCTAACCGCACCATTTTCTACTTTAACTACGCCGTAACAGAACAAGACAGCACCATACAAGGCAGTCAAGAATGCTCCATAGGTGGCAGCATCCTGCGCGCATGGGCTACCAACATTGATATGGCATTGGTAGAATTAAACCAAATGCCTCCCAGGGATTACCGCCCCTACTTAGCGGGCTGGAATAGAAGCAAATCGCCACAAGCACCGCTTATCAGCATCCAACATCCCAAAGGAGATAGCAAACGCATGAGCTATTCCAATACCACACCGGTTATATCAGACTACCCAGGTTATTTTGAAAACCAGATTAAAAAGGGATGGTGGCATATTAGCAGATGGAGCAAAGGATGCACAGAAGCTGGATCTTCTGGGTCGCCTTTGTTTGACAAGAATGGATTAATCATTGGGGCACTTTCGGGTGGGCAATCGAACTGTTCCAAACCCATTAACGACTATTATGCCCGATTGGATACGGCTTGGAATTTTCACAGCGATTCCGACAAACAATTAGCTTGCTGGTTAGACCCTAACCACACCAATGCTACTTCTATGCCAGGCGTTGACCCATACGCTGAGGGCACCTGTCATCGATTAAAACACATCGAAAAAGGCAACAATATTCAGGCACTTAAACACAGCAAAGGATATTATGCTGGACACAACCAACTGCAGCACACTGCATTTGCCGAAAAGTATACTACTACAGAAGAAGGAACCCTTTATGGTGCATATATTATGCCGTTCAAAGGGCGTTATAGTGGCGATGCCCCTGTTTACTTAACCGTTTACAGCGGGACGGACCAACCTACACAATTGCTAGGGAAAGTATTGGTTAGACCACGCGATTTAACGTGTACACGCAATGGGAAATGGGGCACTGCTACCAAAACGGTTTGGAAAAACAAAGAAAATTACATCCGTTTTAGCCAACCCATTGCCGTTCCTAAAACGTTCTTTGTAGGAGTAGAAATTCAGTACAATTCGCTAACCACAAGCGACACCTTAGCACTTTATCAGGCGAAAACACCCAACAACTACGCCTATTTCTATAACGGAAGTTCATGGAACCCTTATTCGGCACACAACATTTCGCCTACCAACCTATCGTTATGGATAGAACCCGTTCATTGCTTGAGTCAGCCAACTGCTATCGAGTCTGTCAACCACGAAACGATAAGCATTTATCCCAATCCAACACCCGACAAAGTAACTTGGGAGGCAGAGTATACCAACGCCTACCAACTCTACAACTTACAAGGACAGTTGCTACAAAAGGGAACAGACAACCAAGTATGGATACCGCAAAAAGGGGTATTTATTTTGTGTTTATTCCTTGACCAACAACCCGTTGGGGTTCATAAAGTAATTCGCTACTAATGCAACACAGCACACAAGGCATTGTTTTAACCAGCACGCGTTACAAAGACAACGCGTACATTGTAAACATCTTTACCAAAGATTTTGGGAAAGTAAGCTACGCTGTGTACAATCCGCAAAGCAAACGCGCCAAAATAAAATTACAACACCTACAACCCATGTCATTGCTCGATATGGAAGTAACCCATCGCGAGAACAAGGACATCCAACAATTAACCGAGGCAAAACTTCACCCCCTTTCGTATCAATTATACGAGCATCCTGCCAAAATTTCCATCTGCTTTTTTCTAGCAGAAGTAATTCAAAAATCGATCGAAACCACCAACGTCGATCACGAATTATACCAGTTTATGGTACACAGTTTGGAAACGTTGGTACAAAGCAAAGAGGTACAAGCATTTCCACTTGCCTTTTTGCTCGATTTTGCCAAATACATTGGTATCTATCCGTACGACGAAGTAGAGAACGAAGTCATTAAATTGCTCCCAAAAGAAGAAAAAGAGCTATTCTCGGTGCTGTTAAAAGAGCCTCAACTACTGGGTTTAGGCGAAAGAAGAAGATCCATGCAACTGCTCATTGCTTATTACAAACATTACCTACCAGGCATGGGAGAAATGAAATCACTTTCGGTATTAACCGAACTTTTTAGCGCGTAGATACGAAGCAAGGTATTCTTGTTCCGGTTGTCCTGGAGTAGGAACAAAAGTGACTACCGACAATTTTCCCATAGCTGCCAAATCCATGACGGAACTATAACCCGAACGGCAAATGATATGCGTTGCTTGCAACAATAAATCTTGCAAGGGTTGCGTTGACATGGATGGATACACCTCTACTTTCCCAACACAACGCGGTTCACTGCCTTTGTCTGGCAATCCTTGAACCAAAACAACCCTCTCTGCTGGTTCTATCTGCAACGAATCTAGCAAATATTCCTCAAAAATACTGCGCTGCGGTTCTATACCCGACAAAACAGCCACGGTTAACCTAGTTGAAGCATCTTGCGGTTCTGATTTGACAAATCTGCTCAACGGACCTATGTAGGTTACATTGTTAGGCCTTTTCTTAGGGTGCGATAATTCCCCTGCCAATGCTTTATCGGCATCCTCATAATCGGGCACCCAACACGCATCGTATTTTTCTATCAGACGACGATGCCAAAGAGCTACCAACGGTTCCAAAAATCCAAAAGGAGAAGGTAATTTTACACGTAACTGATGTGTGATATAAATGCTCTTTACCGCTTTACAATAACAGCCAAAACGATTATCGGATACCACCTCGGTAATGGCATACGCTTGTACGATTAAGGCTAATTCTTTTTGCTCCGTTTTGATACGCTTTAGTAAACGAGGAAACGCCTTTAATACAGCTCCTATTTGTGAAGTACCAGCAGAATAACGCAGGGTAAAAGACTCAAAAGGAATAAAGGTTAAGGTAGGAAATTCTTGTTTTAGCAACTGGGCAGATTGTCCCGAACCTGCCAACAACACCTCGTGCCCTTCTTCTAAAAAGGCATAAATAAGGGGGATGCAGCGCGATGCGTGGCCCAACCCCCAATCTAATGGACAAACCAAAATGCGTTTTCTATTGGTGTTTGTCATGGTGTAACTAGCGTATTGAGGCCTATTTTCTTTACCTGCGCCGCTATTTGTTTTAATTCTTCTTCGGATACGTGTTCTATTCCGTCAATGGGCACCTTGCGGTTAATGCTATATAATTGCACTAACGAGGGTTGAATACGTTTTAATGCTTTCAACCATGCTTCAATTTCTGTGGGAGTCGTATTATCTACCCCTGCACCACGTAA
>JAGCMZ010000097.1 GCA_017646225.1 Paludibacteraceae bacterium
GTTTATACGTTTATTTATTCGGGCTTTGCCCTCATGACTAATCGACTAATCGACTAATCGTTGATTTGTTTTTTTATTACGATTCATCGATTCTGCGGTTCATCGATTCAACGTTGCGCAGCAACAAGCGACAAGTGACAAGCAACAAGCGACATGTGACAACAAATGTAAGAATTATTTCGGTATGTGCCAATATTTTTGTATATTTGCGTTTCGTTAAAAACACTGATAAAAAAACATGGAAAAAGCCCAAAAAGACACGGCCGTATTGCTATTACACTGCCCTGATAAACAAGGCATTATTGCTGCAGTAACCGAATTTATCAATATCAACAAAGGTAACATTATTTACCTTGACCAACACGTAGATAAAGCCGAAAAAGTATTTTTTATGCGTGTAGAATGGGAATTGGAAAATTTCTTAATCCCTCGCGACAAAGTAAAAGAGTATTTCGATACCCTTTTGGCAAAAAAATACCAAATGGAATTTGAGATTTATTTCCATGCTCAAAAACCTCGCATGGCCTTGTTTGTGTCAAAACAAGCACACTGCTTGTACGACCTTTTGGCACACTACGAAGCAGGCGACTGGAACGTAGAAATTCCACTTATCATTAGCAACCACCCCGATATGGAACACGTTGCTAAAAAATTTGGTATTCCTTACTACTGCTTGCCCATTACCAAAGAAAACAAAGCAGAACAAGAAGCCAAAGAAATGGAGCTATTGCGCCAACACGACATTACCTTTGTGGTATTGGCACGCTACATGCAAATCATTACTCCTGCTATGATTGAGGCTTATCCCAATAAAATCATCAACATTCACCACTCGTTCTTGCCTGCCTTTGTGGGTGCAAAACCTTACCACGCAGCATTTGAACGCGGTGTAAAAATTATTGGTGCTACTAGCCACTACGTAACAGAAGAGTTAGACGCAGGTCCTATCATTAAGCAAGACGTTGCCCGCATATCGCACAAAGACAGCATCGAAAACCTTATCCGCAAAGGACAAGATTTAGAAAAAGTGGTGCTATCGCGTGCCGTTGAAAAACACATTGAACGCAAAATTTTGGTGTACAAAAACAAAACCATCGTATTTGGTTAAACCATGCAAGTTGCCATTGTAAAATACAACGCCGGCAATATCCACTCGGTAGTACACGCACTCAGAAGATTGGGCATCGAACCTATTTTAACCGATAACCCTACCCTTTTGCAGCAAGCAGACAAGGTAATTTTTCCTGGAGTGGGCGAAGCGGCAACCACCATGCAATATTTGCAAAAAACAGGGCTCGACCAAGTAATTAAGAACCTAACCCAACCTGTTTTGGGCATCTGCTTAGGTATGCAACTATTGTGCAAGCACTCAGAAGAAGGAAACGTAGATGCCTTGGGTATTTTTGACATTCCGGTCAAAAAATTTACTTGGCAAAAAGGATTAAAAATTCCGCACATGGGATGGAATCAAATAGAGCAACTAAAAGGTCCTCTATTTGCCCGCAACCAAGAGAACGATTACGTGTATTTTGTACACAGCTATTACGTACCGGTTTGCGAGCACACCATTGCCACCACCCAGTACAGCGGTCCTTTTAGCGCAGCACTGAACAAAGATAACTTTTACGCCACCCAGTTTCACCCCGAAAAAAGCGGCGA
>JAGCMZ010000098.1 GCA_017646225.1 Paludibacteraceae bacterium
AATTGAATGAATCGCAAGCTACTGCGGGCGATTGGGTGACTACCTTTAAATTCTTGGCAAACTACGTGTTTAGCGAGCGCATTAGTTTTAGCTTGTTCTACGATTTGCAAATGCGCAACCCTGTTGTTTCAACCTCTTATCCTACTACGATATCAGAGGTGGGTATCAGTGCTAAAGTACTGCTAACTCGCTAGTAGTTTTGTTTTAAAATCCCGCGAAGAGCGTCAATCGAATTTTTAAATACTGAATAGTTATTTAACTTTTGTGGTTTTTTATTGCATGATTTTCAGGGAATTTTTGTAACTTTGTTCCAAATTTGCATTTTTATGCAAGATAAATGTATATTTATACAATATACAACGAAATCAAGCAAAAAATATAGCCGATATGTCGGAACGAAACAACAAAAAAATAACAATATGAATCTTAATGTAATCTTATCGAGTGTGGCGCCAGTGGCTGATTTGTCAAATGGCGAAAAATTCATCGAGGCATTAATCCTAATGGCAATTGGTATGGCAACCGTATTTGTTGTATTGCTGATTATCATCGGCATGGGGAAAGCGCTTATCGCTTTGGTGAATAAATTCTTCCCAGAGGAAGTAAAACCTGTGGCTAAAGCTGCTCAAGCTGTACAGGCTGTAGACCAAAACATTCAAGAAGCCATTAATAAAGCCATTATGACCCTTAGTGGTGGCAAACAATCGGCTCAAAAAATAGAAAAATTATAAAACCTTATAGCTATGGCAAAGAAAAGACAAGTAAAATTTTCTCTATTATTTAGAGATATGTGGCAATCGGCTGGTAAGTATGTACCCCGCGTTGACCAATTGGTAAAAGTAGCTCCTGCTATTGTAAAAATGGGATGCTTTGCCCGTGTTGAAACCAACGGTGGTGGTTTTGAGCAAGTAAACCTATTGTACGGTGAAAACCCAAATAAAGCGGTTCGTGAGTGGACCAAACCTTTCCACGAAGCCGGTATTCAAACCCACATGTTAGACCGTGCTCTTAACGGTTTGCGTATGAACCCTGTTCCTGCAGACGTACGTCAATTGTTCTACAAAGTAAAGAAAAAACAAGGTACCGACATTGCTCGTACTTTCTGTGGTTTGAACGATACCCGTAACATCATCCCTTCTATTAAATATGCACACGATGGTGGTATGATTTCGCAATGCTGCTTGTGCATCACTTTGTCGCCATTGCACACCGTAGAATACTACACTAAAATGGCTTTTGAATTGATCGAGGCAGGTGCTGACGAAATCTGTTTGAAAGACATGGCTGGTATTGGTCGTCCTGCATCGTTGGGCGAAATTGTAAAAAATATCAAGGCTAAATATCCTAACCTTCCTATTCAATACCACTCTCATGCAGGTCCTGGCTTTAGCATGGCTTCTATCCTAGAAGTTTGTAAAGCTGGTTGCGATTACGTAGACGTAGGTATGGAACCTCTTTCGTGGGGTACTGGTCACGCAGACATCCTAGCGGTTCAAGCTATGTTGAAAGATGCTGGCTTTGACGTTCCTGAAATTGACATGGAAGCTTACATGGAAGTTCGTACCCAAGTACAAGCCATGATGGACGATTTCTTGGGTTACTACATTCCTGCTCGTAACCGTCAAATGAACTCGCTTTTGATTGGCCCAGGTCTTCCTGGCGGTATGATGGGTAGCTTGATGAACGACCTTAACGACGCGCTAGAAAGCTTGAACAAATATTTTGCTAAAAACGGCAAACCTGCTATGACCCAAGACCAAATGCTTATCAAGTTGTTCAACGAGGTAGCATACGTATGGCCTAAGATGGGTTATCCTCCATTGGTAACTCCATTTAGCCAATATGTTAAAAACATGGCTCAAATGAACGTAATCCAAATGGAAAAAGGCCGTGAACGTTGGAGCATGATTGCCGACGATATTTGGGATATGTTGTTGGGTAAATCGGGTCGCTTGCCTGGTCCTATTGCACCTGAATTGATTGAAAAAGCAAAACAACAAGGCCGCGAATTCTTTACTGGCAACCCACAAGATTCTTATCCAGATGCATTGGAAGGTTTCCGCAAAGAAATGGCAGAAAACGGTTGGGAACTAGGCGAAGACGACGAAGAATTGTTCGAATTGGCTATGCACCCACAACAATACCGTTTGTACAAATCGGGCCAAGCTAAAGCCGACTTTGAAGCCGATTTGGCTAAGAAAAAAGCCGACAAGGCTGCTGCTGGTGGCGCTGCGCTACCTCAAACCGTTCAAGTAGATGTAAATGGCCAAATGTATGCTGTAACTGTAGGCGAAGCAGGTGCTATGCCTGTAGCTGCTGCTCAAGCTCCTGCTGCCGTAGCTGCTGGTGCTGGCGAAGGCAAAGAATTGGCTTCTCCACTAGAAGGTAAATTCTACTTGGTAAAAGCACAAGGTGAACCTGCTGTAAAAGTGGGCGATGTGGTAAAAGCTGGTCAAACCGTTTGCTACATCGAGGCGATGAAAACCTTTAACGCGATTGCTGCCGAATGCGACGGTGTTATTACCGAAATCTGCTTTAATGCAGGTGCTGCTGTTTCTGAAGATGATGTATTGATGAAAATCAAAGGATAAGACTCATGGAAGAAGTATTAAGAAATATATACGACATGACGGCGATTGGTAGCATTGCTGCCGATCCCCGTTTCCTTATCATGTACGCCTTGGCCTTTACCTTGTTGTACTTAGGTATTAAAAAGGAATTTGAACCTTTGTTGTTGGTTCCTATTGCATTTGGTGTATTGATTGCTAACTTCCCTGGAGGTGGTATGGGTGTGTTAGGTGCCGATGGTGAGGGTATGGTTCAATACATGAAAGACGGTGTAATGGTAGCTAAAAACGTGTACGAAATGTCGCTACCCGAAATTGCACACGACTTAGGCATTATGAACCTTATTTACTACGCATTGATTAAATCGGGTTTGCTACCTCCTATTATCTTTATGGGGGTAGGTGCGCTTACCGACTTTGGTCCTATGCTTCGCAACTTAAAACTAGCTATCTTTGGTGCGGGTGCACAATTTGGTATTTTTGCTGTGTTGTTGGTAGCATCGCAATTCTTTACCTTGCAAGAAGCTGGTTCGCTAGCTATTATTGGTGGAGCAGATGGTCCTACTGCTATCTTTACCACGCTTAAACTAGCTCCTCACTTGCTAGCACCTATTGCTATTGCAGCTTACTCTTACATGGCTTTGGTACCTGTTATCATTCCATTGGTAGTAAAACTAACTTGCTCTAAAAAGGAATTGATGATTAATATGAAGGAACAAGATAAAAAATATCCTTCTAAAACCGAATTCAAGAACATGCGTGCCTTGAAAATCATCTTCCCAATCTTTGTAACTACCGTTGTAGCTATCATCGTGCCCGATGCTGTATCGCTAGTAGGTATGTTGATGTTTGGTAACTTGATTAAAGAAATTGGTGCCAATACCTCTCGTTTGTTCGAAACTGCATCAAATGGTATTATGAATGCCGCTACCATCTTCTTAGGATTATCGGTAGGTGCAACCATGACCGTAGATGCATTCTTGAACTTCCAAACCCTAGGTATTGTAGCCGGTGGTTTCTTGGCCTTTGGTTTCTCTATCTTTGGTGGTATTTTGTTGGTAAAAGTAATGAACTTGTTCAGCAAAAAGAAAATCAATCCATTGGTGGGTGCAACTGGTCTAAGTGCCGTGCCTATGGCATCGCGTGTAGCCAACGATATTGCCCTTAAATACGATCCAAAAAACCACGTGTTAAACTACTGTATGTCGTCTAACGTGGCGGGTGTAATTGGTTCGGCTGTTGCAGCGGGTATTCTAATATCGTTCTTAGGATAAAATTCGATAAAAGATAAAGCAGAATCCTTTACACGTTATAATAATTAGAGTCGAATCCACTAGGGTTCGACTCTTTTTTTTACACCTTGCCACCGTTATTTTAACTTAATAAATTAAAACACAATGCAATCGTATAAATAAGTTAAAAAAAACAATGGTTAAAGGCACCTGCTATTTTGCAGTTTAAATAAAAATATTATACATTTGCGCTCTCAAAAAAAGTATAACCTATAGATTCTTAATCTTGAAAAAACACGTTGTTATATTCCTGATTTGTGTATTGAGTTCATTTACTTCAATGAACGCTAATACATCCAACTACAACCTGCAGATATTAAAAGTCAATACTGAAAACTTTCCCGAAGTTATCTTTGTAGAATTTACTGTAACCGATTCTAACGGAAATTTTGTTGAGGGTCTCACCAAAGATGATTTTGTTATCAAAGATAACGGAACTTTTAAGTACGGGTGTAAACGCCTTATTCAAGATCTAACAGAACTATTATTACCCATTGATATTGTATTTTTAGTGGATAACAGCGGGAGTATGAGCGATGAACAGGATAAGATTCAGAATGCTATACCCAAATTGTTAGAAGGTTTAAAAGACAAGGGCGATGTTCGGGTCGCATTGTGTAGATTTGGTCAGTCGGGCTACACGTCTTACATTAATAATATATGGGGCACGATAGAAAAAACATCCTCTGGTTTTGCATTTTCTCCTTTACGTAATAAACATGATATAGACCTTTTTGTAAGTAATATATGGAGCAGAAATAAGGAAAATGGAAGTTATGAACCCTATTACAATGTACTACATTGGGCGGCTCTACAAGATTTTGGTTATCGCCCTAATGCATTAAAGATTTTTATCTTATTAGGTGATGAGAAATATTTATACAGTAATAGTTATAATAGTCCATTAGACGAGCCAACTGTTGCGGAAACTCTATCTCAATACGGCATTCAGACTTTTGTTATTCAGACACCCTCTTATCGTAATGAATATGAACAAATAACTAATCAAACGGGTGGTACATTTTTGGATGTTACAAGCAATAGTTACGACCCACTGCTAGAACATATCTCTAATAAAATAAAAGGGCGCTACATTCTTCGCTATTGTTTAGAGACCGATAGTATATACGATATTTGCAAGGATGTAAGAACAAGCAATATATCTTATAATGATAAAACTGCCTATCGTCCTTACCGACCTATTAAATCGGCTACGCTGACACGTTCAGAAAGCACACAACAGCTAGATACGACGTCGATTGATGCCAATAAACCAGTTGACCTGTCTGTTTTGGTTACAGAAAACGGCAATCAAATAGATTCGGTTTCATTGTACTTTCGTTCATCATTAAGTAGCGTTTTTAAGAAAATAACTATTAATGAGTATTCCCGACAAGCCAATGGTCAATTACTCTATACTTTTAGTATACCTGCAGACGAAGTAGTAGGAACTAGCATTTATTACTATTTTGAAGCCGAAACAAGCATTACTTTTAATCAAATAAAATCGGATGCTAAGGTAACCTCGCCTGCTTATACTCACAATCTTTTTACTTGGAATATAGCCATCACTCCCAATAAGACACCCGTAATTTCTCAAGTTCAGCACGAAATGGCCATCCTGTGTCGATCATTAGCTTTCAATGCCACCGTTACAGGAGAGGATATACAAGCGGTAAAATTAAATTATCGCATTGCTAATATATCGTCAGAATTCAGAGAGGTAGCCATGTATGCACAAGCAGGTAGCAATCGCTACGAAGCATCACTATCTGCCGAAACAAGTGCCGATATTGCCATTGAATATTTTGTTGTAGCAACCAATCAGCAAGGTTTGCAAGCTCATTATGGCAGTTCCAGTGCACCTATTCTTCTAAACATAGACACCCAATCTACCCTTTCAAAACAAGGACCAATGGAAATTGTTATTCATGGTTTGGATAGAATTACCATTGGTTGCAATCCCATAAGTAAACAAGATAGTATAGCGGCTTACTATAGTATGTCTTGTGGAGGGGCGGTACAAGATGTATTAGGAGCAGTTGCACATTGGGATAAATTATTGGGTGGTTTCCGTTTGGTTGTATATGGAAATAATTCAAACTATATTACCAAAAATGGTTTTGACGTAGGCGAGCCTTTGAAACTAAAGTTAATTCAAAATGGCATAGACTATGTACTAGAGAATCATCACATAGTTTATTCTCCCAATGCGCGCATAACCAACTTTCCACATATAGCCATAGGCCCACAGGAACCCATTGCTACGTTTATGCAAGGAACTAACATTATCAATAATGGTGCTGTAATAGATTTTGATGCATGCGAAAAAACAACTACCCAAAAAGTGGTACTAAAAAATACGGGTTGTGAAATGTTGTACATCAAAGATATGAGCATTAATAACCCACTCTTTACGGTGGCACCTTTAAAGGTCGATTCATTACTACCCGGCGAGCAAACAGAATTAGTTCTTTCATACCAGCCCGATATGGACGCTCATGCAACGTTAGAAGTTCATACCAACGTTCCTTCTGGACACTATTATAATTTTTACCTTACGGGTAAAAGTTTAGTTGTTAGTCCATGCGCTACTATGCAAATGCAACCCACCAATCCCCAGTTCGGAGATAGCCTTACTTTTACATACGACCTACGTACACAAAAAGACGTAGAGGTATTGTTAAAACCAAGTTGTAGCAACGTGGTTGACTGGTCGCATACGTTTAACGGTGCTGTTGGTCCACAAAAGTTATCCATCAACAAAACATTGCCTGCAGGCAAATACAAGTTATCTTTTTATACTAAGGAGGACTTGTGCGAATATTTATTTGAAATAACTCAATGATTAAAACAAAACTTATTCTATTCTTATTACTTTACTGTAGCACGGTATGGGCTAATGTCTATATAGAGATACATATGCAAACAGGTGTAGTTACCTACAACATCGCTAGCATTGATAGTATTAGCCTAATAGAACCTACCCCCACCTATGTTATTGATGCAGAAGCAAAGAAATATCCAGTAGGTTTAATTGCTAGCCATTATTGGATGCTAGAAGATTTGACCTGTGCCGTTTATGATACACTAAGTAGTAACAGGGGAATTCAATTAAAGCCATCTTCTGATTCTACTTATACTGCCTACAAGGTAGGCGGATTTTACAATTGGCAAGCGGCTGTGGGTATTACACCTAAAACAACTTCGCTTGCTACTTATACAACTGTTCAAGCTAAAAGTCCCAATAAATTCCATCATCCAACGCGCAAAGAATGGGAAAAATTATTCGCCTCTAATAACTATGCGGGATCTAGTTCTTTTAGACATCCTAACTGGAAAACATCAAGCAATGGTTTAAAGCGAAAAGGCGAAAGTCCTAAAGATGGTTTTAACTCCTTAGCAAGTGGATATGCTAAAGGAACAACCATAAAAGATACAGAATTATTATCTTCATATTGGTCGGCAGAATCATTATCAACAAATAGTGCACTTTCTTGCCGCCTGGATGCTACAGGCTCTTTATCATTTTCGAGTGCAAACAAAGAACTAGGCAAATCAGTACGTTGTATATGGGATGGGCAAACTGACAGAGACTGGCTTTATGTGTACAGACGCAATGTAACAGACGAAACAGAAAGGGTAGTTCGGTACAAAATAGCCGATATCAAACAGATTGTAGTAAAAGACAACTTAAGTGATGGATATATTGCGGATAAACAAAATAACATCTATAAAACCAAGCGTTATGGGAGCACTATGTGGATGCTAGAGGATTTAATCTATACCAAAGGCTTGCAAGAGACGACATTAAATGAAAAATTTCATGAAATAGCAGCTTATATCAACGCTACCGACTGTAATACTTCTTATAATGGCGTACGATATTATTCCAAAAAAGTAATACAAGATTATGCTAGTTCCATTTGTCCTAACTCGTGGAGAATACCCGCCCAAAAGGATTTTATAGCCTTGGTTAATGCCGACACGCAATACACTTTTATTAAACAATTCCACTCTGCTGTTTATAACAATAGTCAGGTGTTTGCTGCAAATTCAGAAGCCTTGTATTGGGTGTCAGATTTTACCACTGGTAGTTATTACGAAAATGGAGAAATAAAATACTATCTTCATGGAATACCCTATTTTGAGCATTTCCAAGGGTATTATCCCCGATTCTCATTTGTACAAATTGCCAATGAGATACCTGCATTACCATGTCGCTGCATAAAAGACCTTACCGAACCTTATATGTTATGCCGCTTGGCAGATAAATCACAAACAAGACAAGTAGGTATTTGGCAAACCAACGATTGCCCTGTTATAAAATTTACCCAAAATTCGCACGCTGAAAATGTAATGTACCTAGAGAATGTATCAACAACAGAATATTACGATAGTATCTCTCTCTTTCTTGAATAACCTATGACAACCAAAAACCTAATCATCTTACTTTTTATATTGCCTAGTATGGCCCTATATGCATACCAGGGAGGGATACCTTTTGTGCATCGTGCGGATAGCACTACTGCAAAAACCTATAAAATGAGCATAAAGGACTTAAATGCTTCAGCATTAAGTATAGTAGGTGTCGCATCTTTAAAAACAGCCCAAACAAATGCCTATTGGTCAATCTTGAACAAAGACTCTATTATAACAGTCTTTACCAACAAATGGATGGGTAAACCCAATAAGAAATTGATGTTTGACCTACAACAAGAAGCGTCCGATTCGTTGGCCATTTTTACTCATACTATGGGGATTAACTCCAAAGATAGCCTTTTGCAAAATAGTTGTTTATACATAGGCTACCAGCATATGAATAGGATGGTATCGTCAATATCGCTATCCAATCAGAAAGAAGAGTCTCTAATAGAGTATATGGTTTACAATCAGCTATTGGGCAGTTCGGCCCGTAGTATGATAGAAAGTTATTTGGCTATTAAATATGGCATCACACTCAACCAAGACATCCCTACTAATTATACCAATGGGCGTGGAGATATTATTTGGGATGGGGAAATGTGCAAAAATTACAAACATGCCATAGCAGGTATTGGGAAAGAAGCAAAAACAACCTTAAACAAAACCATCGGTAGCAGTATTCATTGCCCAAATTCGCCTATTATTTCTACTACAGATAGCCTACAAGATGGCATGTATTTATTGTGGGGGAATAATGGGGCCGCTATGTCATTGGTGAACCATGATTTAGCAGATGGGCTCATTACTAGTAGAATCTGGACGCTTTTACCAACAGGAGAATGGGAACATACTCCGTGCAATGTACAATTTAGAATCGGTGGAGAAGAAAATTTACCCTACCTGCAAGTTGATAAAATGTATTATTTATTGGTAGACAGCAGTGGGCAAGCAACTTTTGATGAACAAACAACCCTTGCTTACAAAGGAAATTTTAACAGCACGAATAACCTTGTTTTCTCACAAGTAGCTATACCCAATACATTGTCTCACTTTACTGTAGCTCAACGTTCGTTAACACAAGAAGAGATAGATAATCCTTTTCAGTATATACACGCTTTGCCAAGCCCAACTACAGACGGGAATATTTTGATAGAATGTGCTTTATGGCAGAATCAGGCCATTGATATTATGATTTATAATGTGGTAGGTCAAATGATTCTACACAAAAGCCTAGCAGATGCAAATTACTATCAAGTAAAGGCCTTTTTACCTTCTGCTGGCACCTATGTTATATTGGTTAGAGCAGAAAATGGTTCTATTTCCACCCATAAGGTACTAAGAAAATAATGAAAACACTATTATCGCATATATTCATTCTTTTGTTCTTATTTGTTGTACTTGCTTGCACAACAGATAAAAACAATACTGTTACATCTGTTGATTTAGCGAAAACAGATACAGTCTTTACAGTGGGTGCTAACGCAGACTCTTTGCAAGGCTGCAAAAAGCAATTGGAAATTTTATCGGTTAGTAAAGAATTTAAAGCCGCACAGCAAGATTCGCTATGCTTAATGCGAGCTCAAATCAACGTACCCAAAGGCAGTTTAACGTCTAATCAAGAACTTTCTATTACAGCCATAGACCAAGCTCAAATGGCCACATTGCCCACAGGTATGGTAAACGTAACATCGGGTGCCGATGGGTTCCGTTTTTTGCCTCATGGCGAGCACTTTGTAAAAAATGCAGCAACCATCGTATTGCCTTTTGACAGCCTCAAGATTCCTCAAGGCTACACGGCCAACGATATTCATACGTACTATTACGACGAAAAACTCCAACGTTGGCAGGCGTTAGCAAAAGATACCATTGATGCCAAACGCCAGCTAGCCTACTCACATACCGAGCATTTTACGGACATGATCAACGGTATTCTTAAAGTGCCTGAATCGCCAGAAACTGGCACTTTAACTCCTACCTTTATTAGCGATTACAAGCCAGTTAATCCGGCCACTGGCATTACACAAATAAAAGCTCCTGTGCCAAACGAGCAAGGAACAGCCGTTTTAAATTATCCTTTATCGTTGCCTGCTGCCAGGGGGCATGTTATGCCCAATTTGTCGCTCCAATACAGCAGCGATGGCGGTAGCTCGTATGTAGGCTACGGATTTTCTATCCCCATGGAATCCATCACCATTGATACTCGTTGGGGATGTCCGTCGTTCGATAAACAGTACGAAAGCGAAAGCTACCTGCTAAATGGTCAACAATTTACAGAAAAGGCACACTATCATACCTACAGAAAAAAACAAGAGCGCCAAAGCAACAAACAGTTTAATTTGCGTGTCGATAACCAGTTCCTTACCATTGTTCGCAAAGGCAATTCGCCTACAAATTATACTTGGCAGGTAATTTCTAAAGATGGCATCAAAAAAACATACACCGGTTTTGATGGTATAGCAGATGAGGTAAGCAACCATTCTACCCCTACAGAAAATAATCAGATAATTTGGGTGCTAACCGAAGTAGAAGACAGAAACGGGAATACATGCACCTATACCTATAAAAATTTTAACGGAAACTTATATCCTAAATCCATTGTTTATACAGGGCATAAACAACAGAACATAAAAGGAGCGTATCAGGTCGTTTTTCAATATTCTGAAGAAAAGGAGAGTTTTGATTTTAATCGCCTTGACAAAACAAGTAGTTACCGCCTAGGTATAGAACAAACCGATGCGGTAGTGCTATCAGACATTCAGGTTTACAACCAAGACAGGCTGCTAAAAGGCTATGTTTTTAAATATAAGATAGGTGCATTTGGCAAAACAAACCTGGTGAAAATTACAGAAACAGATAGCCAGAAAGAAGCCTTTTATAGTCACAGTTTCGATTATTATGACGACACATTAAGCCCGCTTTACGAGAGTGCGCAAAAATGGGGTTTATCTAAACCCATCTATAAAAAAGGAACATTTTTTACCTCTAAAGACGAGTTTAACGACGAGTGCTCTATGATTAATGGTTCGCATAGCTCGGGATACAACGTAGGTGGTGGCCTTCATGTAGGTTTTGGAATTGGTGACCTTCTTAACATTTACGCAGGGAGCTCTTACACCTATAGTCACAACGATAACGAAGGCAAAGTTTCACTTACCGATTTAGACGGCGATGGACTCCCTGATTTAATTTTTATGGATGGCGATACCATTTGCTATCGTAAAAATATTTACCACCAAAAGGCAGCAGAATCGGAAGATCAAACAACCGACAATACCTATTTCTTTAGCGATCCCATCAAACTGCAATGCAAATTAAAAAGTTTCTCTTTTGGCGAAGGCGAAACACATAACCTTTTAATAGATGCGGGTGCTCAGATACTTTTTATAAGTGGTAATGCTTGTTACTCACACAATTGGCAAAGCAACTGTACCAAAGTGTATTTGTACGACTTTAATGCAGACGGACTTATTGATATAGCCAATGACGGACGCGTTTATTTTAACCACATCAATGCGCAAGGCATACCTACGTTTACCACCTCTAGCCAGCCTACTCCTTGTCCTATTCCGGGGTTAATGGTTGCTATTGACAGTGCTTTTATTCCAGATACGAAAGTCATAGCAGATAGTTTGAGCAGTATATTTCCTCGACACGATGTAGTAAAACTATGGCGCGCACCTTACGATGGTACTGTAAGCATCAAAGCCAACGTACAAGTAGATAAGGAAAGCAAAGACGGCATACGCCTTTCTATTCAATACAAAAACAACTTGCTTTATACCGACAGCATCGCAAAAGGAGGCCGTGCTAACATAAGTAAAGCCACCAGGGTGCAAGCAGGCGAAAAAATCTATTTCCGTTTGCAATCTAACTTTAGCGGTTTAAACGATTCTATCAATTTTGAAACCACCATTCAATACACTTCGTTAAAGCAAGACATAGGCGAAGACGAAAACGGCACCTTAAAAGAATATGTAGCAGCAGATGAGTTTTTGTTTTGCGGAGCTCCCGATATGCCACTAGCCAAAGAAGGAAACATTCGTATTCAGGCACCTTTTAGCAAAGACGTTACATCAGACGATATTTGTCTGATTGTACGCAAAACAGTGATAACCAACTTTCAACAGGTACAAGAAAATCCAGAAACAAAACCCATTTTGGCACAAACCGACATTGAAAAACGCTACCTAAAAGCAACCAATGTGCACAGCAATGAACCCATGGATATTTATTTAACCGTTGATGAGCAGGATATTCATACGGGAGCTTATTTGTCGTTTATTGTAGAATCGAACAGCCAAATTAAGTGGGAAAACATCAAATGGCGTCCCGTAGCAACTTATGCAGATGAGCCAAAACCCTTTTGGTACGTAGCCCCCACATTAACCATGTACAACAAGCATGTTAAAAGGGCAAAATCGCAAAAAATAGTGGCACAATCCGCCAAGTTACAGGTAGATTTTAGTGCTACCAACCTCGATAAAAAATCCATTAACCATAATCAGGTTCATTTTAGTTTAAAAGACAAAGACGGTAAGGTGTATTATTCGGGACCTGTAAGTTTGCTTCCTGCCTTTATTAGCATTCCAAAAGCCAATACTTTTTACGGAACTTTTCATGTAAAAGAAGAAGTACTAGCAATTAGCAAGGCTAGTTATAGCTTAAATGGCAATACCCTTGATGCAGCCGTTTACAGTAGCTACGACCAATCCAATTTAGGACATCTGTATCGTGGTTGGGGGCAATTTGCCTACAATGGCGAAAATGAGCCTTCGGCACTAATAGACGAAACCAAACTGGGCATCAACACACAAGAGTACGAAGAAGCCATCAAAGGCATCGATACAAATTTTGATTACGAGACGTATGATTCCAAACAACTATCGTCCGTTCCAACCACCAACAGTCAATGGTTCTACGTAATGCAGTTCAATGCCAAAGATGAACGATACAATAGCGTAGCAAAAGACGCTTACGTAGCAGGCAGTAGCATGAGTTCGTCGCGCATAGGTCGTCAAGATATTTATGTGCCCGTTCCTAACTTTCCCCTACCAGGAACCGAAGAAAGCCCCTCGCAAGAGACCGCATGCCCACACATGAAAAGCAGTGGACAAGGCGATAGTTTTACGGGATCTATTGCTGCTATAGCTAACGTAGGTGGTGGCTGGAGCAATACCACCTCTTACAACGACCAATCGATACTAGATGTAAACAGTGATGGTTATCCCGATTGGATTAACAGAACCGATAATAGCATTGATATTATTTATACCAATGCCAGAGGACAAATAACAGGCAAAAAGGTGAGTTTCGATTTTACACCATCAAAGAGTAACTCTACCTCAACGAACCTAACTGTGGGGGTGTCTCTCACTGGCAATCCCCCCGATTTAATTGCCAAAATGGGCAACAAAAACAGTACACAAGTAAAGCTACAACAAGACGGTGCCAACGCCAATAGCACACCCTCTATTGGTATCAGTGGCAATTATGCCTCTAACGTGGTTATCAGCGAGTCGGAATGGATTGATTACAATGGCGACGGATTGCCCGATTTTATCTACAAAGATGGCGATAATCAGTATTATGTCAGGTACAATATGGCAGGAGAATCGTTTACTAACCCTATTATGCTAGCCAACCAGGATAGCAGCATTTACAAAGAATGTTCTTCTACACATGGCTCTGGCATGGGGGCTAACATACCTATTTGCGGCAAAGCAACGGCTGGCGGTGGCGTTGGCATGAATTACAGCGAATCGCATAACCAAGCCTCTTTTAGAGATATGAATGCAGACGGGTTGGTAGACTATGTATACAAAGACGGTGATAACAATACGAACGTTAGGTTTAACGTAGGTGGGATACTGCAACCATCCAAAAAAATTGCGTCTAATAGCATCATCGCATCCAGAAGTACATCGTATTCGTATTCGTGCAATGTGGCAGGTACAATACCAGCAGGACCCGTTCAAATTACCCCTAGTACAAACTATGCTGATACCGACGCAATAAGCAAAAGCACCAGTTCTGTAATGGACCTAGATGGCGACGGTTTCCCAGATTTGGTAAACTCTTACACGGCAGACACACTAAGCATACAGCGCAGTAAAATAGGAAAGGTAGGCAAGCTAAAAACCGTTACCTTGCCACTAAAAGGTAAAATCAACCTCGATTACACGCCTAGCTTACGTAGCTACCGCAACGCTACCTCTCGTTATTGCTTATCTACTATAGAAACAACGGGCGGTGCAGCTGAATTAGGTGCAACATCCTTTAAAGATACCATCATGTATAGTGGTGGGCATTACAATCGATGCGAAAGAACCTTCTTTGGCTTTGACACAGTAAGCGTAAGCAACCTAGATACGCAAAAAAAGAACGCCGTTTACAGAACTACCCAAAACGTATATGCTACCAACTCGTTCTACACCAAAGGTTTGGTAGTAAAAACCAATCTGCTAGACAGCAGTAAAACCGTACTAAGTAGCACCGAATATACCTACCTGCTAAAAGGAGATACCCTAAAAGACGAAACTGTATTTCCGGCATTAGTTAAAAAGACACAAACTGTTTACCAAAACAACCAAGCATTGAGCAGTGAGCGCAATTTCGATTACGACGATATGGGCAATCTTACTACCTATGCAATAGATGGCGAATTAACTGCTGCCATTACTTATCATACACACGATGTAGTAAAAAATGCCCCACAAAGCATAGCGGTATCGGGCGGTGGCACCACCTTGCAAAAAAGAAGCAGTTTGATAGACGAAAAAGGCAACATAACGCAATTTGCGGTACAAGTAGATGAGGCAACAGAGGCTCTGTACAACCTAACGTACGATACCTTTGGCAATATAGCCACCTTTACCAGACCCGAAAACAACCAAGCAGAGCGCGTTAGCGTGAAGGTAAAATACGACGAGGTACAACAACTGTACCCCATAGAGGTGTCCGATTCGTATGGCTTTACATCAAAAACCCAGTACCACGACCTTTTCTGTTTACCCACCCAACAAACCAACATCAATGGCTCGTCGGTAACTTACACCTACGATAGTAAAGGGCGTTTAACTAGCCTACGTGCTCCCAAAGAGGAAGCCTTGAACAAAGACTATACCTTGCAATTTGAATACCACCTACAAGATGGAATTTACCAAGGTATTACCCGCCATAACACACCACAAGGCGAATGTTTGGTATATGCTTATGTAGACTCATTGGGAAGAGAAAAATATACCGAGAACATCTCATACCTATATAAAGACGGAGCAATTGAGCCTCAAATGGTGCGCTCTGCTTATACACAGTACGATGCGTTTATGCGCAAAGTAGCAGAAATAAAGGCGTCTATTTCAGAAAATAATGGCAATAACGAGGTAGAAATTTTTGCTTTACACTCCTACGATGAACTAGATAGACCCGTACAAAGCACTTTTATTGATGGGGCTGAAACCACCATGCAATACTGCATAGCCGCAGAACCGCACACAGGGAAAACCACCCTGCAATGTACCACTACCGATGCCGAGGGAAGAAAGAACAATACCTATACCGATGCATTGGGCAGAAATATTGCCACAGAGAGCTATGTAAATGGAGAGGCTATTCGGGTTGTAAATACCTACGATGCGCTCTCACGCATTACAGAGGTATTGCACCCCAACGGCCACATGTGTACGTACAAATACGATATGTTGGGCAACGTTGTAGAAAGTCAAACACCCGATGCTGGTACAGTAAAAGCAACATACACACCACAAGGTGCCATAGCGACGCGCACAACCGCTACGGGCGAAGTAATTAGTTACAACTATAATTTTGAACGCTTACAATCGGTAAGTTATTCTTATCACCCTAACGACAGCGTGGTTTACACCTATGGCGATAGCCTGAGTGCAGATCTACAAAAGGGTCGTTTACTAAGCGTAAAGTACCCTATGGGCAGCGAGTTGTACACCTACGGCAACATGGGAGAGGTGATAGAAACGGTAAAGAGCATTGTAATTGACAGTACCTTTAACAAGGTGCATACCTACACCACCAAGGCCGAGTACGACAGTTGGAACCGCTTGCAAAGTATGACCTACCCCGACGGTGAGGTGGTAAATTACCAATATTATCCTAGCGGACAGTTGCAATCTATTACGGGCACAAAGGACGACAGACTTTATCCCTATCTAATAGAGGCGGGATACCATGTGAATGGACAAACAGCGTTCCGAAAATTAGGAAATAACAGCGAACATCGTTATTTTTACGACCATAAAGATAGGTTGCAAATGACAACGCTTCATATAAACGGCCAAAAGATTTCAGAAAATAGCTACAGCTACGATAAGGTAGATAACATTACCACCATCAAAGGTAATAATAACTACTATCAGCGTTACACGTACGACGAACTTAATAGGTTGGTGCGTGCCACAGGGTACGATCTTAGTGTGGTAGCAGAACGTCCCTGTTTCTACGACATGACCATGCAGTACAACAACATGTCGTCGCCAGTTCTGTTTACCCAGATGGTTGCTACAGAAACGGCCACCACTAGCGTTAATAACACGTACCATTACGATGCCAGTGTGCAACCTAATGCTCCACTACAAATTGGTGATACCTATTACACGTACGATGCTGCAGGCAACCCCACCTCTATACTCAATAGCGATGGCAAAGGAAAAGACTTGCGTTGGGATGCCGAAAACCGCCTACGCAGCATAAGCGACAGCCAAGAGGGATTGCACCATGCCTATGCCTACGACCACATGGGCGAGCGTATTTTAAAACGCTACGGCTCAGGACAGCAAAGTTCCTATAACGGCAAGGATATGGGCACGTTATTTGATTTTGGCGAGAGCTACAGTGCCTACGTTAGCCCTTACTTTGTAGAAACCAACAACGGTTACACCAAACATTACTATGCAGGGGTAACCCGTTTGGTAAGTAAAATTGGCGAGGGAGTGTATCAAGATTCAGCATACGTATCGTATGGCGAAGAAGAGAAAGACCAATACTTCTACTTCCAAGACCATTTAGGCAGTAGTACCTACATTACCACTCTTACAGGCGAGGTAGCGCAATACGCCGCCTATACACCCTACGGCGAATTATTCCGCGAGTACCGCAACGTAACACCCTACAAGTTTAACGGCAAAGAACTTGATGCCGAAACAGGTCTGTACTACTACGGAGCCCGCTACTACAACCCTGCTACAGCATTGTGTTTTGCAAAGTTAGAGAAATCGCAATCAGAATTATATCCATATGTATTTTGTCCTAACAAATTAGGCGATTCCTATTTGCGTATAATAG
>JAGCMZ010000099.1 GCA_017646225.1 Paludibacteraceae bacterium
AACGTATCCCTAAAAGACAACCAAGGAAACCTAGTGGCCAAGTTTGACCAATTTACGGGAAATATATCGTACAGCAAACTGTTAAAGAAACAAATTGCCATCAAAGATTTGTACCTTTACGGTCCTACGTTCTACTTAACAACCGATGCCCAAGGCAAAACCAACTTGCAATTCCTTACCGATGCCTTTGCGAGCGACCAGCCTGCCGAATTTCCCGATTGGCAGTTTTCATTGCGCAACCTGCACATTTACAATGCTCAATTCCATTACGATCATTTGCCTGCCGCCTACAAAGACAACCTGGTGTTCGACCCCATGCACGTGCGCATCGACAACCTTAACACCCATATCTCGCTGGGAATCTTAAAAGCCGATACGGTAAACGTTACCCTCGAAACGTTGGCATTTCAAGAACAGTGCGGGTTTGAGGTAAAAGACATTGCTTGCCAAGCATCGATTGGCAAAAAAGCCAGCACCATCCGAGATTTTACTTTCGAACTACCAAAAGGAAAATTGCATTTTGATAGTTTGCAAGTGGCTTACGACAGCATAGCGCAACTATCGTCGCCAGATTTGCTAGAGAAAACAACCATTACAGCATCGCTACACCCCTCTTCTATCTACGGCAGCGATTTTAAGCAGTTATTGCCTGCGCTTAAAGGATTAAACAAACCACTGCAAGTGAAGGGTTATTTGCAATTTGCAGACCACAACGTTAAGTTGCGCCACTTCTCGGCCTCGTACGGCGACGAAATTCGCATACAAACAGCGGCAGAAATTGACGGCATTAACGACATAAAAGAGGCCTATTTCTATGCCAACATCCAAGAAGTAGTCACCACTAAAAATGGCATCGAAAACCTAATTGCCGATATTCAAGGCAAACCATTTTTCTTACCCAAAGAATTAAGCAAATTGGGCAAACTGCAATTTAGCGGTAACGTGAGTGGTTTCTTCTCGGACATGGTAGCCTACGGTTTGCTCAAAACCGACATTGGCAAAATCAACACCGACTTGTTGCTTAATTACAACCTTAACAACAACGACATCGGTTTTAGCGGACACGTAAAAACCAACAAAATTGATTTAGAGCGTTTACTAGGCAAAACATCTAAATTGGGCGATTTAGCACTTGCCGTAGAGGTAAACGGACAAATGCCCAAAGGCAGAAACATAACCGGTAGTATCAAAGGCAACATCCAAGAGTTTAACTACAACAATTATACTTTTAAGGACATCCAAATAGATGGCTTGTACAACGAAAGAGCCATCGATGCCATTGTACAATACACCGACCCCAAAAACGGTGCACTGTCGGTTAATTTTGGATTGGAGAGAGAAAGCGAAGGCTTTGAAATGAATTTGGATGCACGTGCCGATACCATTCGCTTGCACGACATGAAATTGGTGGCAGGCCTGGAAAACGTCATGTTCTCTACACGTGTATTGAGCCATTTAACGGGTAAAGGCATTGATGATATAGAGGGATTCTTAACCATAGAACCCGTTCATATTATTACCAGCAAGGATTCGTTGAGCATTCCTCAAATAGACATTAAATCAGAAAAAACGGGCGATCGTCAACTTGTTACCCTTCATTCCGATATGCTTAAAGTAGAAGCAGAGGGTCAAATTGCCTTGTCTACATTGGCCAGAAATGCCCAATACATGATTGCCAAACAACTGAGTCACCTTTCGCCTTTAGCCATCAGCAAAGGTGAAGCGTTAAACGACTTCTCGTTCCATGTACAACTAGACCCACTTAGCGAATATACCTACTTGCTTGGGCAAAAATGGAGCATCGATGATACCACCTACGTGAGTGGTTATATCAACGACGAACTGGAAAACTTTGAGGTCAACATTAAATCCAACCTGATTGACCTTGGTAGAAACAGCATTGACAGTGCATCCGTTCACATCCACAACTTTGTAGACGACAGCATTAAGATCAATGTAAACGCCATTTACCAAACACCCATCGATACTACCTTTATGCACATTGGTGGTAACGCATTTAATAACCAAGTAGACCTGTCTATCAACTGGGAAAATACGGTAGAGTCTGACTTCTCTGGCGAACTCATTACCCGAACCTATTTTGATAAGCCCAAACGCAAAGGACAAGTTTTGGACATTACCTGTTCACTGCTTCCCTCTACCATGATTTTGGCAGACTCATTATGGCACATCAAGCCCGGTACCATTCATTACGACGAAGAATCGCTCACGGTCAAAAATATTTGGTTTGACGGCAAAGATCAATACATTAAAATTGATGGCAACGCATCGCGCGCCGATAAATCGCAAGTAATCAAGGCATCACTTAAAGACATCGACCTACAGTATTTAAGCAATGTGTTCTACATGCCCGATATCAAATTATTGGGTATTGTAACCGCCGAAGCCGAAGTAGGCCAGGTGCTTCATAAACCCATCTTAAACGCTACTGCATCCTGCAAACAGTTTGGATTAAATGGATTCCCACTAGGCGATGTTATAGAGGCAAATGCTTCTTATAATTACGAGTTAGAACAAATTGACTTAAAAGGTACCGTAGTAAACTCGGTACTAGATACATCGCGTGTAATAGGCCACATATCGCCTATCCGAAACGATATGTTACTAGATATAGACGTAAACAACCTTGATTTATCGTTTATAAAGAAATACCTTAGTGTATTTGCCAACGATATGGCAGGCATTGCCAAAGGTAAATTATACGTAGGGGGCAAATTGGACGCCATTGAAATTTGGGGCGAAGCATACGTAAAACAAGCCATGCTATCGATCGATTTCTTAAAGAGCAAATTCTATTTTGAGGATTCTATTACCATCAAGAAAAATGCCTTTATATTAAAAGAAATAGAGATTACCGACGAATACGGCAACAAGGGCATGATAGACGGTTTGATTACGCACGATAAATTCCACGAATTTGTTTATGACATCAACATTGGGGTAAACAACTTATTGGCATTTAACACCACCGAATTAAACAGTCCCGATTTTTACGGCAAGCTGTACGCTACGGGTAACGCACACATTTTGGGCGATATGAACAGTGTGAACATAGATGTGATTGCCAAACCCGAAAAAGGCAGCTATTTTGCTATTCCTTTGAACAACTACATGGATGCCACCGATAATAAGTTTATCACCTACATAACACCTAATCAAAACAAATTAAGCGTTAGCGACAGACGTACCCGACGCAAGCAGCGTATATCGGAAAGTTTAGCGGCCAAAATGAAGGTTAATTTGGCCATAGAAGCCACACCCGATGTAGAAGCACAAATTATTTTAGACAGCCACACGGGTGATATTATCAAGGCACGTGGCAATGGCAATATTAAGGTAGAAATTGACAACAACCTTAATATTAAGGTGTACGGCAACTACGACATTACAGAAGGTAGTTACGATTTCTCGATACAAGGAGCTATGCGCAAACGTTTTGAGGTGGGCGAAGGCAGTAGCATATCGTTCGATGGCGACCCCATGAACAATTGCAACATGAACATCAACGCCACCTACCAAACCACTGCATCGCTTACCGACCTATTGGAAACATCTGTATTGGAAACCGTTAAGAACTCTACTGTTAAAACCTTGTGTATTGCGCGCATCACAGGACCACTAATGTCGCCTACCATTAAGTTCGATATTCAACTACCCGATGCCGACGAAGAGGTTCAACGCATGGTAAAAGCGGCCATCAATACCGAAGATATGATGAGCCAACAAATGGTATTCTTGCTACTGACAGGTAAATTCTATAACCCAGAAGTAACCCAAAACACCGCTTCCTACTCCACCCAACTAGCCGCCTCGTTTGCTACAGCCACCATATCGAGCCAGTTGAACTATTGGCTGTCGCAAATTAGCAACAACGTTAACTTGGGTGTAAACTATAGCGAAAACTCGGTAGATGCCGCTAACAACCGTCAAATTACCGCCAATATATCGACTAATTTCTTTAACAACCGACTTATTTTGAACGGTAATGTAGGTTATCGCAACCAATACGGTAGCGAAGACTTTATTGGCGACTTTGATTTGGAATACAAATTGATTGAGTCGGGACGTTTGCGACTAAAAGCCTACAACAAAACCAACGACCGTCTGTACTCTACTGCCCTTTATACACAAGGTTTGGGTATTATGTACCGCGAAGACTTTGACACGTGGAGTAACTTGTACAAACACTACAAGGAAGTGTTCCGCAAGCGTACACCCGAAGAAAAAGAAGCTGCCAAGGCCAAAAAAGAGCAAGAAAAATTGGAACGCGAAAAAGAACGCGAAGCCAAACGTCTATTGCGCGAAGACCGCCAACGTCGCCACAAAATCTACGTAGAAGAGCAAAAACGCCTCAAGGAAGAACAAAAGCGCATCAAGGAAGAGGAAAAGGCGCGTAAGAAGGCCGAAAAAGAAAAGCAGCGCCAAGTACACAACTAAACGTTGCGAAGCAA
>JAGCMZ010000100.1 GCA_017646225.1 Paludibacteraceae bacterium
AAGTATTGTGGACACGTTTCGGACGTAATCAATTTATCGGCCAATGGTTTATCTTAAAACAAGGCCTATTCTTTCTCGGTACTGATGTGCATAACGTGCAAGCGAGTGCCGTATTTGCGCGCCATATTTACCGCCCAAGCGGTCGATTTAAAGCAAGCCTCGTGCGAACGGATTTGCGGATGAAGCGACACGGGCAAGTCTTCACCGTATTGGGCCTTGAGTTTGGCTATATTTTCGGCAATGATGGCATTATCTTCGGCATGCACCGCTACCAAGGCTTTTACCTTGCTAAAAATAGCCGTCATGGCATCGTTGCTATCTACCAACAAATTGCCTGTAGATGAACCTATAAACAGTTTAATACCGCATACCGCTGTAGGATCGGCGGCTAAAACATCATCTAGATTGGTATTGGTAGCACCAAGGTAACAACTGTAGTTTACCAACGATTTTTGGCCTATCATGGCCATTTTATCCTTCCATGCATCGAGCGATACCGTAGAAGGATTGGTATTAGGCATATCCATTACCGAGGTTACCCCACCTGCCACAGCAGCGCGGCTTTCGGTGTAAAAATCGGCTTTTTCGATCATCCCAGGGTCACGAAAATGCACGTGATCGTCTATTACCCCTGGCATTACCCAACAATCCGACGCGTCTATCACCTGAGTTGCCTTATCGCGCACCGAAGCAGGCGCTTCACCTTTGTATATACTATCAATACTATCGTTCTTAACAAGAATGGCACCCTTAATAATGCGACCCTCGTTTACTATGTGAGCGTTCTCAATTAGAATCATGTTACCCTAAGTTAGAAGTTAGGAGTTAGAAGTTAGGAGTTAGCTTGGGGATATTTACGGAACCACGAGCGAATTTTGAGTTTTAACACCCCTAATAGCGCTTCGCTAAAGATGCCGCCACTCATTTTAGACGTGCCTAATTCGCGGTTAACAAAAATAATGGGCACCTCTTTTATTTTGAATCCACACTTGTAAGCCGTAAACTTCATTTCAATTTGGAAAGCATAGCCTACAAACTTAATTTTATCCAATTCAATGGTTTCCAATACTTTTCGCGAGTAGCACACAAAACCAGCTGTGGTATCGGCCACTGGAATACCCGTTACAAAACGCACGTATTTAGAGGCGAAGTAAGACATGAGCACACGACCCATGGGCCAGTTTACCACGTTTACTCCCGATACGTAACGCGAACCTACCGACACATCGGCACCCTCCTCGGCACAAGCCTTGTAAAGGCGCACCAAATCATTCGGATTGTGCGAAAAGTCAGCATCCATTTCAAAAATATAGTCGTATTGATGCGCTATAGCCCATTCAAAGCCCGCGATATAAGCCCTGCCTAAACCTTGTTTACCAGGACGCTCCAACAAATGAAGATTCGCAGTAAACTCTTTCTGAAGATTTTTTACGATACCAGCAGTGCCATCGGGCGAATTATCGTCAATTACCAAGACATCAAACGCCACGGGCAACGCAAACACGGCTCTAATTATCGCCTCTATGTTTTCCTTTTCGTTGTAGGTAGGAATCAGTACTAGATTCTTATGCATAATGTTTTGTCTTTACTAACACACAAACTTACAGAAAAAAATCGATTTTTACACCTATTTAAGATTTTTTGTCACTCGTCGTTTGTC
>JAGCMZ010000101.1 GCA_017646225.1 Paludibacteraceae bacterium
AGCTTTATTCCCTGCTGCCTTTACCATTGCTATTTTAGGTGCCATTGAGTCGTTATTATCGGCCATGGTGGTAGACGGTGTTATTGGCGACAAACAAGATTCAAATACCGAATTGATTGGTCAAGGTATAGCCAACGTAGTGGTTCCATTCTTTGGTGGTATTCCTGCTACCGGTGCTATTGCCCGTACCATGACCAACATCAACAATGGCGGTCGTACTCCAGTTGCAGGTATTGTACACGCGGTTGTATTGCTATTAGTGCTATTGTTGTTGGGCCAATTGGTAGGTATGATTCCAATGCCTTGCTTGGCGGCTGTTTTGGTAATGGTTGCCTATAACATGAGCGGATGGCGTACCTTTGTATCGTTGGCTAAGAATCCAAAATCGGACTTTGCTGTACTCATAACTACCTTTGTACTAACCGTTGTATTCGACCTTACCATCGCTATCGAAATTGGTTTGCTAATGGCTGTTGTATTGTTCCTAAAACGTACCAGCGAGGCTACTTCTATTAGACATTTCCAACACGAAATTGACCCTAATGCCGAAACCGACCTTCAATTACACGAAGAAAAATTGAACATTCCTGCAGGAGTAGAAGTGTACGAAATTGATGGTCCTTATTTCTTTGGTATTGCCAACAAATTCTATGAGTTGATGCACATCTTGGGCGACAAACCAAAAGTACGTATTATTCGTATGCGTAAGGTTCCATTTATCGACTCAACCGGTATTCACAATTTGGAAAGCCTATGCCATCAATCCAAACGCGAGGGCATTCAAGTGGTATTATCGGGTGTAAAAGACAATGTGAAAAAGACGCTTAAAAAAGCGAAATTTGAACAACACTTGAGCGATGAATTTGTATGCTCAAACATTAACGAAGCACTGAAAAAAGCCGAAGAAATCAGTAAATAGTAAATTTAAGGGCGATGGTTCCATCGCCCTTAACTATTTTTATATCATGCTACAGAAAATCCAAATAGAGACCACCGCCGACGGCAGCAGCACACTCTACCGTCCCGATATGGACGAACATTACCATTCTACCAATGGTGCCGTTACAGAGGCCCTGCACGTGTACATCCAAACCGGGTTACATGCCTGCGAAGCCCCTACCCGTTCGGTACTTGAAATAGGATTTGGAACTGGATTAAATGCGATTCTAACCTACCTAGAGGCAGAAAAATGCAACCTACCCATTCACTACACCACGTGCGAGTTGCATCCATTGCCCCTAGCAACCATCCAACAATTAAACTACGGATTAACCCCACAGGCAAGTCAAATTCTGACAGCCTTGCACACCTGTGCCTGGAATACCCCTTGCCAGATAAGTCCGTTTTTTACCCTAGAGAAACTACACATAGACCTCACTCAGTCAAGCATACAGGGAAATTTTGACGTTATCTACTTTGATGCTTTTGGGCCCGATAAACAACCCGAGATGTGGACCGAGGCCATTTTTGAGCACCTGTATAAAATAACAAACCCCGGCGGCATACTGGTAACGTATTGCGCCAAGGGTGCTGTTAGAAGAATGTTGCAAAGCGTCGGCTATACTACCGAGCGATTGCCCGGACCTCCCGGAAAACGAGAAATGCTACGCGCTACCAAAAGTTAGGAGCTAGGCACTCACAATCTAATACGCAAAAATCACCCTTTAAATTAACGATTATCAATCTTTTCGGGATTCATATCATGATTCTGCAAGCGATACATCGCCATGATTTCGTACTTGGTACCTTCTTTGCCGTAATTGCAATAAGGGTCGATGCTGATACCACCACGTGGCATAAACTTACCCCACACCTCAATGTACTTGGGCTCTAGCAATTTGATTAAATCTTTCATGATGATGTTCACGCAATCTTCGTGAAAATCGCCACGATTTCTGAATCCAAATAGGTACAACTTGAACGATTTGCTCTCTACCATTTTTTTATCGGGCATATAGCTGATGTAAATGGTAGCAAAGTCGGGTTGTCCTGTAATGGGACACAAACTGGTAAACTCAGGACAATTAAATTTTACAAAATAATCGTTCTCGGGATGTTTGTTCTCGAAAAATTCCAATACCTCTGGACAATAATCGGTTGGGTATTGGGTGTTTTTATTTCCTAATTGAGTAAGGGACATATGCGTTTAGTCGTTTAGTCGTTTAGTGACGTATTTCTCTAATCCGTTGCGGCGAAGCGTACAGGCAGGACAATGACCACAGCCATCGCCTATAATGCCGTTGTAACAGGTTAATGTTTTGGTACGAATGTACTCTAGACGCCCCATATTATCGGCCAACTCCCAAGTTTGCGCCTTATCCAACCACATCAGTGGCGTATGGATAACGTATTGGTAATCCATCGACAAATTAAGCGTAACATTGAGCGATTGGATAAATACATTTCTGCAATCGGGGTATCCGCTAAAATCGGTTTCGCAAACACCCGTTACCAAATGACGGATGTTTTTGGATTTTGCCAAAATAGCCGCAAAAGTGATGAAAAGCATGTTTCTGCCTTCCACCAAACTATTGGGTGTAGTTTCGCCATCGGGAATGGATTCATCTACGGGTATATCCTTGCGTGTAAGCGAGTTAGGTGCCAATTGATTTAACAGCGCCATGTCTAGTACATGGTGTTCAATGCCCAACTCGGCAGTAATAGCGCGAGCACATTCTATTTCGGCAATGTGACGTTGGCCGTAATCGAACGTTACTGCCACCACGTTTTTAAAACGCTCCATCGCCCAAAATAAACAAGTGGTAGAATCTTGTCCACCACTGAATATAACCACTGCTCCTTCGTCTGCTAACATACTATTCAAAAGCACCCATTTTAAGGGCATTAATTTCTGCTTCGGTTAAAAAACGCCATCTGCCGCGTGGCAAATTGTATTTGGTAAGACCTGCAAAATACACACGATCTAGTTTTTCTACCTTGTATCCCAAGTGTTCAAACATACGACGCACAATGCGGTTACGACCCGAGTGGATTTCGATGCCCACTTCCATGCGTTTGCTGTCTTTAACGTATTCCAATTCGTCGGCTTGAATAAAACCGTCTTCCAAATGGAAACCTTCTTTTAGTTTATCAAAATCTTCTACCGCCAAAGGTTTATCGAGCGATACTTGGTAAATTTTCTTTTTCTCAAAACGAGGGTGAGTCAACTTTTCGGTCATTTCGCCATCGTTGGTTAGCAATAACACACCTGTTGTATTGCGGTCTAATCTGCCTACAGGATACACACGTTCTACCCCTGCCCCACGAATCAAGTCGATTACCGTCATTCTACCACGTGGATCGGATACGGTGGTAACGGTGTTTTTGGGTTTATTGAGTAAGATGTAGACTTTCTTTTCAGATTGAATCAATTGGTTGTGGAACATCACCTTGTCGGTGTGTTTAACACGGGTTCCTAATTCTGTAACTACCTGACCATTAACGGTTACAACGCCCGCTTGAATGTACACATCTGCTTCACGACGCGAGCAAATACCCGCATTGGCCAAGCAACGGTTCAAACGGATGGTTCCGTCGTTTTCTTCTTTTTTTACAGGTTTAGGACCTTTGGGTTTTGCAAAAGAACGAGTTGACTCGGATTTTGCATACTGTTTAGTGGTAGGTTTGGACGATGCTGCTTTTTGAAACGATTTTTTGGGGGCGGCATCATCACGACGGCTGTTTTTTCCTTTTGCAAAGGAATCATTAGTTTTGCGCATCATTGTTCATTTGTTTTTCTAGTTGTACTATTTTTTGATACAAATCTTGTTGATCTTGTTTTAGTTTTTGAATGGTTTCTTCCATTTGTGCTACCAATGGATTGGCTGTTTTAGCCCCTTTCATCAAGAACGAAATATTGTTTTCGCGTGTAGCAATTTCTTGCTTGATTTTATCGTATGCACGCATCAATTTATCGTGGTCTTTGCGCAACGATTGGGTCGATTTGGCTTCTTTGTAAGCCGCTTTGCGTTCTTGTTTTAATTGTTTTTGTGCGGCCTTGCGTGCATCAAAGAAAGCATCACAAGCTGTTACAAAGCGTTTCCAAACAGCATCAGACGATTTGTGAGGCACAGCACCAATGGTTTTCCATTCTTTTTGCAGCGCTACCAATTTTTGGGTAGTTGCGTTCCAGTCTGTGCTATCTTTTAACGCTTCGGCTTGCTCGCAAAGGCTGCGCTTTTTGGCCAAATTGGCCGATAAAATTTCTTTGTTTTGTTTGTAGAAAGCGCTTTTGGCTTCAAACAAAGCATCGCATGCTTTTCTAAAACGTTCGTATATAGCGGTATTGTTTTTCTTGGGTGCAAAACCAATTTTTTTCCAATCTTCTTGCCATTTAAGCACCTGTTCGGTTACTTCGTCCCATTGTTTATAACCACGTTCTACATCCAACGAAATGGCTTCAATGGCTTCGCACAAGGCAACTTTTTTAGCCAAATTTTCTGCCTCTTGCGATTTGCGTTCTTGGTAATAGGCAGCGTGTTTTTTATTGATAACATCCGAGGCGTTTTTAAAGCGTTCCCACAAGGCTTCGCGTTGTTCGCGCATAACAGGGCCCAATTCGCGCCATTCGTTGTGCAAAAGTTGCAATTTTTGGAAAGCCACGTTCAATTGGCTTTCTTCTGCTAATTTTTCGGCAGCTTCGCACAATTTTTCTTTGGCTTCTAGGTTCTTTTTAAAGTCGTAATCGCGCAACTCGTTGCTAATCTTTACAAGGTCGTAAAATTGTTCGTTGTAGGCTTGATAAGCTTTTACCAACTG
>JAGCMZ010000016.1 GCA_017646225.1 Paludibacteraceae bacterium
CAGCACCTGCTTCCATGGCCAAAATAGCGGCTTTGTGGATGTTTTAAATGCTGACCAATGCGCCTGTTTCCAAAATCACTTTTAATTTGGCACCACGACAACAGTCTTTAATCTCCGAAATTTCGTCAAATACTTCGTCGTAGTTGCCTTGTAAGAATTTTCCTACAGGAAGTACCATATCAATCTCGTCAGCGCCGTACGAGAGCGCTAAAGCGGTTTCTGCCACTTTTACTTCCAAATAGGTTTGCGACGAAGGGAAACCAATTACGGTTACTATTTTTACGTCTTCGGTAAGGCTGTTTTTTACCGTTTCTACCAACGATGGATACACGCAAATGCCCATGGGTTTGCTCAACTCTGGGAAATGTTCGTCCATATCGTTTACCTTTTCTACCAATGCCTTTACGGTATCCTCGTTATCGGTTACTTTTAAGGTGGTAAGTTCTAGGTGTGCAAACAATTCTTTGCAAGTGCTCAAACGGTCTACTTGTTCAAAACGTTTGTCGATGATATTTTTTACATCCGCTTTAATTTGTTCTTCGGTAGCGGGTAGGGGATAGCTTTCAAATAATTCTTTAAAGTCTTTCATTTATTCTTTGTTTTTAGAATCGATACAGATGGTAACAGGTCCGTCGTTTAAGAGCGACACTTTCATATCAGCTCCAAAAATACCTTTTTTTATTTCTTTATTCAAGTTATTTTTTAATTTGTTGCAAAATTCGTGGTACAGCGGTTCTGACACTTCGCCTTTGGCCGCTTTGATGTACGATGGGCGATTGCCCTTTTTGGTAAGGGCATGCAAGGTAAATTGGCTGATGCATAAAATGTCGCCGCCCGCATCGATGATGGATTTGTTCATCACCCCTTGCTCGTCGTCAAAAATTCGAAGCGATGTAATTTTGCCTGCCATCCAAGATAAATCTTCGTTGGTGTCTTCGTTTTCAAAGCCCACCAAAATCATCATACCATTTTCAATTTCGCCAACTACTTTTTTATCTACCTCTACTTTGGCAAAAGTAACACGTTGTATAACTACCCTCATTTTTCTGTTTTTTATGCTGATTTTTACGACTCTCTATACGGTCGATGCTTAAATTTTTAATTCTGAGACACTTAATTAAGCGTGAAAATACTCGTAAACTATTGATGCTCTGTGTTTTCCGATGCAATTTTCTAGGTTTTCGAGTGTTGATTCTTTGATGCGTTTTACACTTTTAAATGTTAATAAAAGTTTATTTTTGGTTTCTTGACCAATTCCTTTAATTTCGTCAAGCTCCGAGGCCGTTTGTTTCTTGCTTCGCTTGTCTCGATGAAATTCGATGGCGTAACGGTGCACTTCTTCTTGCATGCCTGCCAAAAATTTAAAGCAAGTGTCGGTTGCTTTCAGCCCGATGCTTTGTGGTGGAAATCCAAAAAGCAATTCGCGCGTTTGGTGCTTGTCGTTTTTGGCAAGGCCCGCAATGGGAATGTTTAGCTTTAGCTCGTCTTCTATCACTTGCCTTATTGATTCCATTTGACCAACCCCGCCATCGGCTACAATTAAATCGGGTAGGGGAGTTTGTTCATCCAGCATGCGTTTATAACGGCGGAACACTACCTCGCGCATCGAGGCATAATCGTCCGGACCTTGCACTGTTTTTATGGTGTATTTTCGATAATCTTTTTTGGAAGGTTTGGCTTTTTTGTACACCACGCAAGCTGCTACTGCGCTATCGCCCGATATATTCGAGTTGTCAAAACACTCAATATGCATGGGCAACTTCTCTAATTTTAGGTGCTCTTTTAGCGCATTCAGTACCTGTGTTTGGCGTTGTTCGGGGTTTAATTTTTCGCTTATCTTGTACTTGTCAACCTTGTACTGTTTTACGTTTTGTGCCGATAAATCCAGCAGTTTTTTCTTGTCGCCCCGTTGTGGAATGCTTAGGGTTACGCCGTCCAGTTCAATGGATGGAATAAACGGAACCAGCACCGTTTTAGCCTTGCTGCCAAGCCTGTCGCGCAATTCTAACATGCCCATGGCTAGAACCTCTTCGGGTGCTTCGTCCATGAGTTTGTTGTATTCAATGGTGAGACCTTTTACAATAGACCCCTCTACTATGTGTAGCATGTTGATGTAAACAGCGTTTCCGTCTTCTTCGTAGCTCATTACATCCATGTTTTCGGTAGCAGTGGTAGTGATAACGGTTTTGTTGCGATATTGTAGTAGTGCGTCGTATTTGGCCTTTACAGCCGCCGCTTCTTCAAAACGATATTCGGCAGCCAGTTGCTTCATTTCATTTTGCAGCATGCTTGTAATTACCGAGCTATTACCCTTGGCAATTTCCCTGATTTCGGTAATCATTTTTTGGTACTCTTCTTTGCTTTGTTTTCCCTCGCAAGGACCCATGCAATTTTTAATATGATACTCCAAGCATAGCTTGTATTTGCCCGCCTCAATTTTATCGGTAAAAAGGGGCATTTTGCACGTTCTTACCGGGTAGATGCTACGTATTAAATCCAGTAGGGTATCCAGTACCCAAACCGAGCTGTAGGGTCCAAAATATTCAGCACCGCGCATTACCTGACGCGTTTTAAATATGCGCGGATATTCTTCTTTTGTAATACACAACCAAGGGTATGTTTTGCCATCTTTTAGCAAAATGTTGTAGTGTGGTTGGTATTGTTTGATCAGGTTATTTTCCAACAACAAGGCATCGGTTTCGCTCTCCACTACGATGTATTTTAGATCGTATATGTGTTTTACCAATGCCGTTACTTTGGCGCTTTGTTGCGATTTGTTGAAATACGACGATACGCGACGCTTCAAGTTTTTTGCCTTGCCCACATAAATAATCTTACCTTCTTGGTTAAAATATTGGTAAACCCCCGGCGTGTTAGGCAGGGCAGCTACCAATTGTTTTATGTGGTCGGTGTAGGGCATTTATTGTTTAATCGCAGAATCGTTAAATCGTAGAATCGTTTAGTCTATTATCTTAAAAATGGAAGATTGCCGTAGTTTCTATCGATGGATCGATGCATTTTCTGCCTTCTAGAAAATCAATTTCGCCAATAAAGTTGATGTAAATCTTTTTTACGCCAATTTTCTTTAGCATGTTGCAGGCTGCTTGAATGGTGCCGCCTGTTGCTAAAATATCGTCGTGTAGCAAAACTACATCGTCCTCGGTTACGCTATCTTTTAGCATTTCGATGGTGTCCTCGCCGTATTCTTTTTGGTAGGTTTCTTGAATGGTTTCGGGAGGTAATTTTCCTTTTTTACGAATGGGAGCCATGCCTGCTTTGATATCGGCAGCTAGGATAGAACTAAAAAAGTAACCACGCGATTCTACGGCTACAATTTTGGTGATTCCCTTGTCTTGGTACAACGATTTTAGTTCGTTACGAACGCAATCTACAAATTCAACGTTTTGCAAAGGTTGAACCAAATCGATAAAACCGATTCCTTTTTTAGGAAAGTCTTGTACGGTGCGAATAATTTTTTGTGCTTCTTGTAAGGTCATATAATTATGATGTTTGTCGATTGTCACTTGTTGCTTGTTCCACGTGGAACATTTGGCGTTGTTGGTTGGTATTATTGTATTATGTTCCACGTGGAACAATGCAAATAAACTACCTTCCCATCATTACTAGCAAGATGTTTACGTCGCTAGGTGATACGCCTGGAATACGACTTGCTTGTGCAATGGTTTCTGGGTCGGTTTTAATGAGTTTTTGACGTGCTTCGGTTGATATAGCGGTAATGGAAGCGTAGTCAAATTTGCCTTTAATTTTAATGTGTTCTAGGCGGTGTAATTTCTCGGCAATTTGTTTTTCGCGATCAATATAGCCGGCATATTTAAAGGTAATTTCTACCTCTTCCATGATTTCTTCTTTACGGTTGGGTAGGGCATCAACCGCTTTTTGAAGCACGGGAACACGTGCTGCCAAGAACGCCAAATCGACGCCAGGACGAAGCAACAGTTCGTTCAATCTATGGCGGTGTTTTATTTCAGAACTACCCAATGCACGCAAGCCTTCGTTTACTTGCTCGGGGGTAGCCGATTCGGCGCGAAGCAATTCGCTCAATGCTTCGCAGTGTTGTTTCTTTTCTTGTAGCAGGTTCCAACGTCTGTCGTCGGCCAAGCCAATTTGTCTAGATTTGGGTGTTAAGCGAGCATCGGCATCGTCTTGACGCAACAGGATGCGGTATTCCGCGCGCGAGGTAAACATTCTATAGGGTTCGTCAACGCCTTTGGTTACCAAATCGTCTATCAGTACGCCAATGTAGGCTTCGTCTCTGCCCAAGCTAAAACGGTCCGTTCCTTGGGTAGCCAGGTGGGCGTTGATACCTGCAATTAAGCCCTGTCCGCCTGCTTCCTCGTAACCCGTAGTTCCGTTGATTTGACCGGCAAAAAATAGGTTTTTAACCAGCTTGGTTTCGAGGCTATGCAGCAGTTGAGTTGGATCAAAAAAGTCGTACTCAATGGCATATCCAGGACGGAAAATATGGATGTTTTTAAAGGCTGGAATTTGTTGCAAGGCATTTAGTTGAACCTCTAATGGCAACGAAGACGAAAAACCATTCAAATAGTATTCGGTGCTGTTTTCGCCCTCTGGTTCCAAAAAGAGTGGGTGTGAATCCTTGTCAGAGAAAGTAACAATTTTGGTTTCGATGCTGGGGCAATAACGGGGTCCAATGCTCTTAATTTGTCCGTTGTAAAGGGGCGAATCTTTTAACCCACCACGCAATACCTCGTGTACCGCCTCGTTGGTAGTAAGGGTGTAGCAAGGTAGCTGTTTTAGGGGGCGTAAAGGCTCGTCTAAATACGAGAATTTATGAAAGTCTAACTCGCCAGGTTGTTCGGTGAGATGGGCAAAATCTACGCTTCTGATGTCAATTCTAACAGGGGTTCCTGTTTTCATCCGGTCGGTGGTAAAACCAAGTTCTTTTAGCTGTTCGGTAATGCCGTAGCTAGCAGGTTCGGAACAGCGGCCACCAGCCAATTGAGTTTTGCCAATGTGCATCAAACCATTCAAGAAAGTGCCATTGGTAAGCACCACGCTTTTTGCGATGAAATCGACGTTTAATGCCGTTTTTACCCCACAAACCGTATTGTTCTTTATAATGAGTCCAACGGCGGTGTCTTGCCAAATGTAAAGGTTGGGTGTTTGCTCCAAAACTTGGCGCCTGTTTTGAATAAATTTCATGCGGTCACATTGCGAGCGAGGGCTCCACATAGCAGGACCTTTTGAACGGTTCAGCATTCTAAATTGCAGCGAACTGCGGTCGGTTACCAAACCGGTAAAGCCGCCCAAGGCGTCAATTTCGCGTACTATCTGTCCTTTGGCAATACCTCCAATAGCGGGATTACAGCTCATTTGGGCAATTTTGTTCATGTCCATGGTAATGAGCAAGGTTTTCGATCCCATGTTGGCTGCTGCGGCGGCTGCCTCGCAACCTGCGTGTCCTGCACCTACTACAATAACGTCGTACTGAAATGTCATTTTTTAAGTGGTTTTTCTAACGATGAAATGGCTTTATTTTCTTCTTCTCGCATTTGTGCTTCTTCGGCTTCTTCTTTGTCTTTGAATCCGCAAAGATGCAAAATACCGTGTATAATTACGCGTTCTAATTCTTCGTAAAAATCTACGCCAAATTGTTCGGCGTTGCTTTGTACGGTGTCGAGCGAAATAAAAATATCGCCCGATATTTTGTTACCTTCGGTATAATCGAACGTAATAACATCGGTAAAATAATCGTGTTGTAAATACTGTTTGTTCACCTCTAAAATGTAGGGGTCGGAACAGAAAATATAGGCGATTTCACCGATGGTTTTACCGTGCGATGCGGCTACATTTTTTACCCATGCCGATGTGCGTCGGGTACAAATGTTAGGCTTTTTAATGTCTTCGGTATGATAACTAATCATGATAAATTATTTAAGCAAAAAACAAATAAGCAATCAAAATGGCTGCAATTACGCCGCCTATATCGGCAATTAACCCGGCGCCTACTGCATAGCGGGTTTTCTTGATGCCTACCGAACCAAAGTACAAAGCTATGATGTAAAAGGTGGTATCAGCAGCGCCTTGGAACAGGCAAGACAAGCGACCAATAAACGAATCGGCACCGTACGTGTTCATGGCCTCTACCATCATGGCTTTGGCTCCACTGCCGCTTAAGGGTTTCATAAAGGCGGTAGGTAAGGCGCCCACAAAGTCGGTTTGGTTGGTAAATAAACCCACCACTTTTTCTATACCTAGAACCAATAAATCCATGGCGCCAGAAGCGCGAAATACGGCGATTCCTACCAACATCGCCACCATATATGGGATAATCTTTACCGACGTACTAAAACCTTCTTTAGCACCGTCTATAAAGGCCTCAAAAACGTTTACTTTTTTGTACAAAGCACCGCCAATAAAGGCAATAATAATGCTAAACAGCAAAATGTTGCTAAATAGGTTGGAGAATACCAACATTTCTTCGCGCGATAGGGTAGAAACGTACCAAGCTAATGCTCCAATGGCAGCTGTAATACCGCCTACCCAACCTAAAAAGGTGGCGTTCCATAGCGGTAATTTTTGCTTGATTCCTACGTATAAAATGGCAATGAGCGTAGAGCAATAAGTTGCCATTAAAAGGGGAATGAAAATATCGGTTGGATTCGCCGCTCCCAATAGCGAGCGTTGCGCCATAATGGCAATGGGAATTAGGGTCAGTCCCGATGTGTTGAGCGCCAAAAACATAATTTGGGCGTTCGATGCGGTGTCTTTGTTGGGGTTTAATTCTTGCAAACTTTGCATGGCTTTTAAGCCCAGTGGAGTGGCAGCATTGTCCAATCCTAACATGTTGGCCGAAAAGTTCATCAGCAATTGGCCATTTACGGGGTGGTTTTTGGGAATTTCGGGAAATAATTTAGAGAAAAAAGGTCCGATAATGCGCGAAAGAAAACGCACGCATCCTGCTTTTTCGCCAATGTTCATGAGTCCTAGCCACAAGGTCATAATGCCCACCAAAGGAAGTGCTATGTCCATTACAGCAAAAATGGACATATCGAATGTGCTTTGCACCATGCGCGAAAAAACGCTAACATCCTGGAATGCAATAAGTTGAATAAGTGCAACAACAAATGCAATCAAGAAAAATCCCGCCCAAATGTAATTTAAAACCATAAGTAATTGAGATACAATAACTACAATCTACAAAGTTAGTGAATGCCGTGCAAAAAAACAATGTTTTAGGGGTAACTTGTTGGCCTGCAAAACATAAAAAAGGGCTGACCATTGGTCAACCCTTTTGCGTATCAAGTAAGTTTTACTTATTTACCTTCAAAGAATTTGTTGAATTCGTCGAACGAAACGGTTTTGTTTTCGATGCTGATGTTTTCTTTGATGATAGCGATTACTTTGTTTTCGCCAGCACGTTCAGCAGCGTTGCGAGCACCGTTTTTGTCTTTCAACATTTCTTCAACGTAGTTAGCCAAAATGTCTTCTGGAACGTTTAGCATGCCGTATTGAGCAAATTGTGCTTTAGCAGAACGTTTAGCAACAGCTTCGATGTCTTCTTTTTCAATTTTAACGTTGTTTTCTTTAGCCAACAAGTCTTTAACCATTTGCCATTTCAAATCTTCAATCATTTTAGGATATTCGTTGGCAATTTCTTCGTCGGTCATTTTTTCGTTGTTCAATTTCAACCAACGTTTTAGGGTAGCGTCAGCAAATTGAACGTCTTTAAGTTGGCTCAAAGCGTATTCGCGAAGGTCAATTACAAATTTAATGTCGCTATCGGCAACAAATTGTTCTTGCAAACCTTCTTTAATTTTAGCGTAAAATTCTTCTTCGGTTTTTACGGTGTCTTTGCCAAACGATGCGTCAAAGAACTCTTGGTTCATTTCTGCTTCTGCGTAACGAGTAATTTCTTTTACGGTAAATTGGCAGTCAGCAGTAAATTCTTTTGCTTCTTCTGCTTTAATTTGCAACAACGATGCAATTTCGCTTTCGTTTTGGTATGCTTTGGTAGGATTGAATACGAACGATGCTTCTTTGGCTACGCCCAAAACTTTAGCTTGTTCGTCTTTGTCTTTCATGTAACCAGGGCTAAGCATAGCGTTTTCTACTTTAACGCCATCTTCTTTTACGCTGCCATCAGCGTTAAGTTCTATCAATTCGCCTTTGATAACGTCTTTTTCTGCTACGCTATCAGCTTGTACGTATTTACCGTAACGGCCACGATAAGCAGCAACTTGTTTGTCAATCAAAGTTTGATCTACGTCGATGGTGTAGTAAGGAACTTTTACGTCTTTGTTCCATGCAATTTTCACTTCAGGAGCCAAAGCAAGATCGAAAGAGAAAGTAAAATCTTCGCCTTCGTTCAACGATGGAGCTTCAAATCCTTCGGTTGGAAGAGGTTCGCCCAATATATTAAGGTTGTTGTCTTTGATGTAGTTGTAAAGAGCGTCAGAAACCAATTTGTTTACTTCTTCGGCCAATAAGCTTTTTCCGTACATTTTTTTAACCAATCCAGCAGGTACGCATCCTTTACGGAAACCAGGCATGTTGGCTTTTTTGCAGAATTCTTTAACAGCTTTGTTCACTTTTTCGGCATAATCTGCATTGCTAACGGTTACTAGCAGGGTAGAATTTACCGCGTCGATGTTGTTTTGAGTTACATTCATACGTTTTAAAACTAATTATAAATAAAATAAACCGCTGCCCATTAAGCAACGGTTTGTTTAAACAAGTGCGGCTGAAGGGACTCGAACCCCCACGCCTCTCGGCACCAGATCCTAAGTCTGGCGCGGCTACCAATTACGCCACAGCCGCAGAAATGGTTTGCAAAGATAAGTCTATTTCTTGAAATACAAAAATAAAAATAACTTTTTTGCAAAAAAAAGTGCAGAAATAGCGAATAAGCCTATACGGGCACGATAC
>JAGCMZ010000102.1 GCA_017646225.1 Paludibacteraceae bacterium
ATGAGGCTCTGCGCCAATTAAGAAGGTTGTTAATTGGGTGTCTTTGGCTGGGTCGATGCCCAATTCGTCAAATACATCGGCCAAACGCAATGCGTAGCTAGGAATAGCGTGAATAGCAGTGGTGCCGTAGTCGGTAATGCATTTGATTTGTCGACGGCTGTTGCCTGCAGCAGCTGGAATAGACATAGCGCCCAAAGCTTCGATACCTGCTTGGATGCCCAAACCACCGGTAAACATACCATAACCCGACGAGTTTTGAATAACGTCGGTATCGCGCAAGCCTACCATGTAAAAGCAACGTGCCACGCGGTTAGCCCAGGTAGCGATATCGTTTTTAGTATGGCAGATAACGGTAGGATTGCCCGTTGTGCCACTACTAGAGTGTAAACGTACCAATTCTTTTTTGTCGCAAGCTAAAAATCCGAAAGGATAATTTTCGCGCATGTCTTGTTTGGTAGTAAAGGGCAATTTGCTCAAATCGGCCAAACTCTTAATGTCGTCTGGCGAAATGCCCATTTCTTCAAACCTTTTTTTATAGTAAGGTGCCTTAGCAGCACGCTTTACGGTTTCTTGGAGTCTTTCCAGTTGTAGCGCCTCTAAATCTTGGCGCGACATGGTTTCGATTTGTGGTTCAAAATAAATCGATTGATTCATGATAGTATTGGGTCTTAATGGTTTTGATTGAAAAGCTGCAAGCGTTCTTCTAATAATTGGTAATGGTGGGGTAGAATGTTCGACGAACAAGCTCTGATACCAGCGCGGGTAGAACCGGTGGTAGCAAGGTCGATGCCACTCACACCATAATACAACAATTCTTTTAGTAATTCGGCTCCAGACATGTTTTTATAGCCAATGGTAAAGAAGAAACCATCGCTAACGGGGCATTCGCCGTCTTTGTCGTAAACGATATGGAAACCATTGCGTTCTAAAATAGTTTTGATTTTAGCGGTACGATTAGCATATTCTTTTACGTCTTGCACAAAGGTATAAGTACCATCGCAAGCCGCTTTTAGCATGGCAGCCATGGCGTATTGTGCCGAGTGCGATACACCCGACGAGAAAGTGTACAAAAATACGTAACTGTAGGCAGCACCAAAACGCGCAATGCCGTAACGTTCGGCAAGGCTGTTGTAGTGTCTGTGGTACAAAGCATCGGAAATACAAGCAACTGCAATACGTTGACCTGCATAGCTGAATATTTTAGAGGCACTCATCAACAAAATGTAGTTGTCGGTATAGTGCGATACAGATGGTTGATAGGGTGCTTGGAATGGGATGCCAAAGTCTTGACGGAAGTCCATGGTCATGTAGGCCAAGTCTTCGATAACAATAACATCGTATTTGGTAGCCAATTCGCCAATGATTTGCAATTCTTGATGGTTCAAGCACATCCAAGATGGGTTGTTGGGGCTAGAATAAAGAACCGCACAAATGTTGCCTTGCTTAAAGTAACTTTCTAATTTTTCGCGTAGTTTCTCGTCGCGGTAATCGGCAACATCGAACGAGGCAATTTTAGCGCCAATTACGTTTGCCTGCATTTTTTGTACAGGGAAACCAGGGTCGATGTATAAGATGGTATCTTTTTTAGGATCCAATTGCGAGCAAAGCATAAGCGAAGCAAATGAAGCTTGCATGGAACCTACAGTTGGGGTACATCCTTCTGGGTTGATGTCGGTATTCAAAAAGGCTTTGATAAAGCGAGAGGCTTCTTGTTTTAAAGCTGGAATACCATCGATAATGGGATATTGCGATGCAACGCCTTTTTGAAGGGCTTCGCATTCGGCTTGTACGCCAATAGCAGAAGGGGGAAGTCCAGGAATGCCCATCTCAAAGTGGATGTATTCTTGTCCGGTAGCCATTTCGGCTTTGCGTACCAATGCACCAATTTGACGAATGGATGCGGTTTGTATGTCTTTAATTTCTAGTTCTTGCATGATGCCATCGATGATAGATGGCTCTATAACTGTTTTCATAGTGCAGATTACGTATTTTTATGCATAATAAGGTGCAAAGATACGAAATATGCAGTAAATGACAAAAGAAAAGGTGTTAATATAGGGTGGTGTTTAACGAGATAAAACAAAAAAAAGAGAACGATGAAAAATCGTTCTCTTAGAGGTTCCTAGCAGATTCGAACTGCTGTAGACGGTTTTGCAGACCGGTGCCTAACCACTCGGCCAAGGAACCATTATTTGCTTTTCAAAAGCACTGCAAAGGTATGAAAAGAATTTTAATATCCAAAAAAATGGGATGATTTTTTTGTAAAATCGTTCAACAAAATTATTCCCGCTTCTTTTCTATTCTATCATTTATTTTTGTATCTTTGCGTTCTTAGAAAAGGAATTATAAACAAAGACCTATTATATTATGGCAACAAAAAAGAAAACAAACGTAGAAAATCCACAAGAGTTGGAAAACTTGGAAAATGCAGTGCTAACATCGGAAGCATTTATCGAAAAACACCAAAAGAAATTGATGCTTGCTTTTGTGGTAATCATTGCTTTGCTTGCAGGTTGGTTAATGTATCGCAATTTGATTCAAATCCCTGCTAATCAAGAAGCAGACGCATTGATGGTAGAAGGTCAATCGTATTTTGCTGGCAACCAATATAAAATTGCAGTAGACGGAGATAGTATTAATTTTATTGGTTTTGTGGCCATCGCAGACGAGTATAGCAGCACTCCAAGTGGTAATTTGGCAAATGCCTATGCTGGCCTATCGTACTACAAATTGGGTGAATACGACAATGCGATTGCTTATTTGTCTAAATATGGTGGCAGTGACGAAATTGTAGGTTACTCAGTAGTGGGCACCATTGGCGACTGCTATGTACAAAAAGGTGAAGTAGAAACAGCATTGAGCTACTTTAATAAAGCTGCTAAAAGCGAAAATGTAATGGTAGCAACTACTTACTTGCTAAAATTAGCGCGTGCTTATGAAGCGTTGAATCAAAACGATCAAGCTTTAGCAACCTATCAAGTTATTAAATCGGATTACAAAGGTGTATTGCCAGGTATTGCCGATGTAGACGATGTAGATAAATTCATTGAAGCTTTGTCAAAATAATGGCTAGCTGTTTGCAAAATTTATCGGAGTACGATCCCGCTTGCATGCCATGCAAAGAGATCGTGGCAAAGCAACGTTACGCCATTGCTGTGGCAGATTGGAACAGCGATGTGACGTTTGCTTTGTTAGAAGGTGCTGTACAAGCATTGAATGAGAATGGCGTAGAACAAATTGATGTGGTGCATGTACCCGGTGCTTTTGAATTGACATACGCAGCCAAGCGTTTTCAAGAGCAAGGTGGTTATGCTGCTATTATTGTTTTGGGTTGCGTTATTCAAGGCGATACTCCACACTTTGATTATGTGTGTGGGGGTACAACACAAGGCATTGCTTATTTGAATGCACAAAAAGGCATGGTTCCTGTTATCTTTGGATTGCTAACGGTGAATACCTTGCAACAAGCCATGGATAGATGTGGTGGTTGCTTGGGCAACAAAGGAGTAGAGGCAGGAATTACTGACATTAAGATGGAGAACATATAATAAACGTATTACATAGTAAAATAAAAAGGGTGGATTCTTAATCCACCCTTTTTATGTGTATATCACATTGCAATTATTTTGCAGCTGCAATAGAGTCTTTGCGGAATTGTTTCAACAATTTTTCGATGTCCAACGAAATTTTGCGAGCACGAGTACCTGCAGCTTTGTTACCTTTTGCTACTTGATCGTTTGCGTTTTTAGCAAACTCAGCCATTTTAGCTTCGATTTCTTTTACTAGTTGTTCCATAATAATAATTTTAAGTAAGTGTGATATAAATTTCAATTTTACGAAAGCAAATATAAAACTTTTTTCGCTTTATCCAATAAAAAAACGATTTTTTTGCGAAAAAAATTACTTTTTATTGCTTTCGAATACTTACGGCGAATTTGTGTGCCATTAGTTGCTCGTTTTCAGCCATAATTTCGATGGTATCTGCCAATTTTTGAATGCCTTGTTGGGTAATTTCTTGGAAAGTAATCTTTTTAAGATAACTGTCTAAGTTTACCCCGCTATAGGCTTTGGCGTAACCACTGGTGGGTAGGGTATGGTTGGTGCCCGATGCGTAGTCGCCTGCGCTTTCGGGGGTGTAGTAACCCATGAATACAGAACCTGCGTTGGTAATTTGTTCGGCTACAGAAGCATAATCCTTGCACATAATAATGAGGTGCTCGGGAGCATATTCGTTCGACATGGCAACCACATCGTCCATATTATCAAGAATAAAAATCTTGCTGTGTTCTAACGAACATTTGATAAAATCCTTACGGGGGGCAACGGCTACTTGAGCGTCAATTTCTGCTACCAATGCTTGTGCCAATGCAGGGCTGGTGGTAAATACGATGGATTGGCTGTCTTTGCCGTGTTCGGCTTGCGAAAGCATGTCGGCTACTACCGAACCTACTTTTGCGGTTTCGTCGGCAATAATGGCTACTTCCGATGGACCTGCTGGCATATCGATTGCTACATCGTGCAAACTTACTTGTTGTTTGGCTGCCATTACGTACTGGTTGCCTGGACCAAAGATTTTGTACACTTTGGGTACGCTTTCGGTACCATAAGCCATGGCACCAATGGCCTGAATGCCACCAATCTTAAATACCTTGCTAACGCCCGATAGTTGAGCGGCATACAAGATAATAGGGTTGATTTTGCCTTCTGCGTTAGGAGGGGTACAAAGCACAATTTCTTGACAACCGGCAATTTGCGCAGGAATAGCAAGCATAAGCACGGTAGAGAACAAAGGTGCAGTTCCGCCAGGCACGTACAAACCTACTTTTTCAATGGGTACTGCTTTTTGCCAGCAAGTAACCCCTTGGGTTGTTTCTACCTTGGGTAGGGTATGCTTTTGTGCTGCGTGGAAGGTAGCAATGTTTTCTTTGGCAATTTGCAACGCCTTTTTCAATTCGTCGCTTACCAAGGCTTCTGCTTCCTTGATTTCTGCTTCACTTACTTGTAAATCGGTAAGGTTAGCTTTGTCAAATTGTAGTTCGTATGCGCGAACCGCATTGTCTCCTTCTTGGCGAATGCGACAAAGCACCTCATCGACAATGGCGGTAAGGTTTTGGCTGTTGATGTGTGGACGTTCCAATAATGATGCCCACGTTTCGCGCGAAGGATTGGATATAATTTGCATGTTTTATAGAATCATTTTTTCGATAGGAACCACCAAAATGCCTTCGGCACCAATGTTTTTAAGTTGGTTGATGATGTCCCAGAATGTTTTTTCTTCGATAACCGATTGAAGCGACGACCATCCTTCTTGTACCAATGGGGTAACGGTGGGCGATTTCATGCCAGGAAGTAGGGCGCAAACTTCGTCTATTTTATCGTTAGGAATATTAAGGATGATGTATTTTTTACCTTCGGCGTTCTTGAACGAGTCAAAACGGAACAACAATTCGTTCAAGATGGCTTGTTTTTCTTCCGATAGGTTTTTGTTGCCAATCATCAAGGCTTCTGAATACATGGCTACTTCTACTTCTTTTAAGTTGTTGGTAACCAAGGTGCCACCAGAGCTAACAATGTCGAAAATACAATCGGCAAGGTCGATGCTAGGAGCAATTTCTACAGAACCTGTAATAACGTGAATATCGGCTTTTACGTTGTTTTTGTCTAGGAATTGACGTAAAATATTAGGATAAGAGGTGGCAATGCGTTTTCCATTGAACCACTCTACGCCAGGATAGTTAACATCTTTGGGGATGGCCAACGATAGGCGGCATTTGCTAAAGTCAAGGCGTTTGATGATAGCAGCATCTTCGCCTCTTTCTGCAAATTCGTTTTCGCCTACAATACCCACGTCGGCAATGCCTGTGGCTACAGCTTGTGGAATATCGTCGTCGCGTAAAAATAAAACTTCTACAGGGAACGATTTAGAGGCAACCAATAATTTGCGTTTGCCTAAATCTAATTTAATGCTCGATTCTTCGAGCATGGTCATGGTTTCTTCGTGTAAGCGTCCTTTGGCTTGTACGGCAATACGTAGCATATTTATACGGTATTTAAAATGATGCACAAAGGTAACAATAAAATGCAAATTAGGCAAATAATGGTTATCTTTGTGGCGTATAAATAATGTGTGTTTATGGATGCATTTATAAAGCTGATAGACGTAGTACCACGTATTCCGGATGTTACCTTTCCGTCTGCGTTTTCTTTTACGATGAACAAAGGCGAAGTTTGGACTTTTTACGGTCCCAACGGAAGTGGAAAAACGCTTCTTAGCGAAATTATAAGTGGGCGATATGGATTGGCAAGTGGTAGTATAGAATATCCTTTTATGGACGAGGAAAGAAGCAAAACCACGGCATTCATTTACCCCCGTCAGTTTATCAAAACCATTCACTTTCAGTCTACCTATTCGTTCTCTGATTTTAGGGATGCTTACTACCAACAGCGCTTTAATGTGTACGAGGTAGATTGGTATCCTACCGTGCAAGAAATTTTACAACCTGCCGACGATATTTGTTGGCTGCAAAAGGTAATTGAAATCTTCCAATTGCAGTCTTTACTGACACATCGACTCATAACCTTGTCGAGTGGTCAGTTGCGCCGATTACTCATTGCGAAGGCATTGTTAGAAAAACCAAGAATGATGGTATTCGACAATCCCTATATTGGTTTGGATGAGGCTACTAGAGAATTGATGGAAGAGGTGTTTGAAACCCTAGCAAAGCAGGGTACACAGCTGCTCTGTTTGGTGGCAGATGCCAGGGATATACCCAGAAGTACCACCCATTTGTTGCACCTAGAAGCTTGCAAAACAGTGTATGCTGGACCCATTAAAAACTACACTATTCCTGTTGTTGCGGAGCCCGTTTTTACTCCCTATTTGTTTGAATCGATGCAGCTAGGGAGCGAAGATTATCAAGCGGTAGTGGAGATGAAAAAAGTATGCATTCAGTACGAAGGATTGATCTTTCAACCTGATGTAACTTGGCGCATTGAGAAAGGTGAAAAATGGGCGTTATTAGGCCCAAACGGATCGGGAAAATCTACCTTGCTTAGCTATATTTTTGCCGATAATCCACAAGCCTATTCGTTGCCCATTTGGTTGTTTGACAGAAAAAGAGGGTCGGGCGAAAGCATCTGGGATATCAAAAAACGCATTGGGTATACATCGTCCGAAATGCATTTGTATTATCGTGAGAATGTACCTTGCTTAAAAGTGGTGCAATCGGGCTATTTTGATAGTGTTGGGTTGTATCAACGCCCAACAGACAGTCAAACCAAACAAGCACTTTTGTTGATGCAATCTTTGGGCATAGCCCATTTGGCCGATAAACCCTTCTTGCGCGTATCGGCAGGCGAACAACGTGTGTTGTTGTTTGCCAGAGCCTTGATAAAAAATCCTCAACTGCTAATATTGGATGAGCCTTTTCATGGTATGGATAGTGTTAATAAGCAAAGATGTTTAAAATTGATTGATGAATTTGCACAACAAACCAATAAAAGCCTTATCTTTGTTACACACTATAGGAGCGAAATCCCTACTTGCGTATCGCATGTATATGAATTAAACGCACCTTTGGCATTAAATCAGCAAGCATGATTACACAGCAAGAATTGTTTTTAGCGGGAAAGATTAGCCGTACGCATGGCGTATCGGGCGAGTGGGTGTGCATAGGCAATACCGATGTGTTGGACGAATGTGAATACATTGTTCTGAACATGGATGGTTTGTTTGTGCCTTTTTTTATTACATCGCGTCGCTATCAAAACGATACAGCATGGTTGATGCAGGTAGAGGGTATTGATACCGAATGGAAGGCCAAAGCATTGGTGGGTAAAGAGGTTTACTTGCCTTTGTCGTTGCAAGAAGAAGCTGAACAAGTTAGCTATCAGTATTTTGTAGGATTTGATGTATTTAACGAAGGTTTGTTGGTAGGTAAAATTGAAGAAATTAACGACCAAACCGATAATGTATTGTTTTGTGTGGTAACCGACAGCGATGAAATGGTAATGATACCTGCGGTAGAAGACTTTATTGTCGATATCGACCATAAAAATAAGGCTTTATACCTTGATTTGCCAGAAGGACTGTTAACAATCAACCAATAACTATTGGTATGTAAAAAAAAAGATGTAACTTTGTATTATCTAAATAACATTCATATGAGTATATTAAGTGAACGCTTAGCACAATATGATGTGCCTCAAAAAGCAAAAGCAGCCGGCGTCTATCCTTATTTTAGACCCATTTCATCAGACCAAGATACAGTGGTGCAAATTGATGGAAAACCAGTATTGATGTTTGGATCAAACAGTTACTTAGGTCTTACGAATCACCCCAAAATTAAAGAAGGTTCTATTAAGGCTGTAGAAAAATACGGTACAGGTTGTGCTGGTTCTCGTTTCTTAAACGGTACGTTGGATATTCACATTGAGTTGGAAGAAAAACTTGCCAAATTGGTAGGTAAAGAAGAAGCTCTTGTATATGCAACTGGTTTTACAGTAAACTCGGGTGTAGTTCCTTGCTTAGGTGGTAGAGAAGATTATCTTTTGTTAGACCGATTAAACCACGCTTCTATTATTGAAGGTTCTCGTCTAAGCATGGCTAAACAGTTCAAATATCGTCACAACGATATGGAACACTTGGAAAAATTCCTTCAACAATGCGAACCTGATAAAATTAAATTGATTGTAGCTGACGGTGTGTTCTCGATGGAAGGCGACGTAGCAAAACTTCCAGAAATGGTAGATTTGGCTAAAAAATACAACGCTTCTATTATGATTGACGAAGCTCACTCGCTTGGCGTATTTGGTGCAACAGGTGCTGGGGTTTGCGAACACTTTGGTGTACAAAACGATGTAGAACTAGTAATGGGTACCTTTAGTAAATCGTTGGCTACCATTGGTGGTTTCATCGCTTCTAACAAAGATGTAATCAACTACCTAAAACATAACTCACGTACCCTTATCTTTAGTGCTAGTATCACTCCTGCTGCTGCAGGTGCAGTGTTGGCTGCTCTAGAAGTAATGGAAGAAGAAAGATGGCGTCAACAAGCATTGTGGGATAACACCAACAGAATGCTTCAAGCTTTCAAAGACAAAGGATTTGAAACAGGTCACACAACTACTCCTATTATTCCTCTTTATGTGCGTGACAACGAAAAAACATTCCGCCTAACCCGTATGCTTATGGACGATGGCGTATTTGTTAACCCTGTGGTTTCTCCTGCAGTTCCATCGCAAGATACACTTATCCGTATTTCGCTAATGGCTACACACACCTTCGATCAAATTGACGAAGCGGTAGAAAAAATCACTAAAAACGCTAAATTGCTTGGTATTATTGAGTAATACTTTTCAATACCCAACAACAAAATCCGCTTCAATCACGAAGCGGATTTTTTAATGCCTTTATGTGGCTTATTTCTTGGCCCAATTGTCTTTTAGCGATACGGTGCGGTTTAGAATAAGTTTGCCATCTTGGCTGTCTTTGTCTACCGTAAAGTAACCAATTTTTAGGAATTGGAAATGATCGCCTGCTTGTGCGCCTTCTAGGTGTTTTTCTACCAAGGCTGTTTTTATTTCCAATGAATCTTCGTTTAGTAGATCGTGGAAATCGCCATCGTACGCAGCAGGGTCTTCTACCTTAAATAAGCGGTCGTATAAACGAACTTCTGCTTCTATGCAACCATCTTTGTCCAACCAGTTGATGGTACTTTTAACTTTGCGTTTGCTGCCTTCGGTACCGCTTTTGGTATCGGGGTCGTAGGTACAGTAAACGGTAGTAACTTGACCGTTCTCGTCTTTTTCGCAACCGGTACATTGAATGATGTAAGCACTTTTAAGACGAACTTCGCGACCTCCAGGGGTAAGACGGAAGAAATCTTTGGGAGCGTCTTCCATAAAGTCGCCTCTTTCAATAAAGATCTCTTTGCCAAATGGCATTTCGCGGGTGCCTGCAGCTTCGTTATCAGGGTTGTTATCGGTAGTCATGTACTCTTTTTGACCTTCTGGATAGTTGGTAATAACCAATTTAATCGGGTCGAATAGAGCACTAACACGGTGCGCTTTGGGTTTAAGGTCTTCGCGAATGGAGTGTTCCAAAAGCGATACGTCAATCATACCGTCTACTTTGGTGTAACCAATGCGATCAATAAAATCGCGAATGGCTTCGGGGGTGTAACCTCTACGACGCAAACCACAAATGGTAGGCATACGAGGGTCGTCCCAACCTGCTACAACGCCTTCTTGTACCAATTGCAACATTTTACGTTTGCTCATTACGGTATAGGTAATGTTCAAGCGGTTAAATTCGTATTGGCGTGGGCGATAGTCGCTATCGGCAAATTGATCGATAAACCAATCGTATAGTGGACGGTGTACCACAAATTCTAGGGTACAAATAGAGTTGGTAACGCCTTCAAAATAGTCAGATTGTCCGTGTGCGTAATCGTACATAGGATAGGCTTTCCACTGTGTACCGGTACGGTGGTGAGGATGCGAGGTAATGATGCGATACATAATAGGATCGCGGAAGTGCATGTTAGGTGAAGCCATGTCAATTTTTGCACGAAGCACCATAGCACCTTCGGGAATTTCGCCTGTGTTCATTTTGGCAAACAACGCCAAGTTTTCTTCTACAGGACGGTTACGGTAGGGGCTTTCTGTACCAGGAGTGGTAGGAGTGCCTTTTTGTTTGGCAATTTCTTCGGCCGATTGCTCGTCAATATAGGCTTTGCCGTCTTTGATTAGTTGCACAGCCAAGTCCCACAATTGTTGGAAATAATCGGATGCATAGTAAACGTTGCCCCATTCAAAACCAAGCCATTTGATGTCTTCTTGAATAGAATCTACGTATTCTACGTCTTCTTTGCTAGGGTTGGTATCGTCAAAACGAAGGTTGCAAATACCACCGTAACGTTGGGCAATACCAAAGTCCATGCAAATAGCTTTAGCGTGGCCGATGTGTAAATATCCGTTGGGTTCAGGTGGGAAACGGGTTTGTAAACGACCGTCGTTTTTACCTTCGCGTAAATCTTTTTCTACAATTTCTTCAATAAAATTAAGCGATTTTTTTACTGCTTCTTCCATAATAGGTTTATTAGTCTTGGTATCCGCGAATAATGCCGCGTTGTGAAGTCTTTAAGAAATTTAATATGGTATCTCTTTCTGGCGATGCAGGAAGCTCGGTTTCAATTTTTTCGATGGCTTGACTGGTATTCAATGCCGATTGATACAAGGCACGATAGCATTCTTGAATGGTTTGGATTTGGTCGGACGAGAAGCCACGACGGCGCAAACCAATTAGGTTGATGCCTGCAAACGCCAATGGGTCACGACCTGCAGTTACGTAAGGAGGGACGTCTTTGCTGGTGCGCGATCCGCCTTGCATAATGATGTGAGCACCAATGTGGCAG
>JAGCMZ010000103.1 GCA_017646225.1 Paludibacteraceae bacterium
AAACGATTACACGTGAGCGTAGCGAACTAAATAAAATGTTAAACATCCTACATCGTTTGCGGGTATCAAAAATTCTCCGTAACTTTGCAACGATTATGTGCATATCATAAACCCTAAATATTTTTTATTCTATGAAAAAGATTGCTTTCTTAATGGGGCTATGGGCTGCAAGCATTTGTACATTGTTTGCACAAGTACCCCTTGCAACCGAGGATGTGATGCTTCAAGCAGTCTATTGGAACTCGCACGGCGAAACCAAATGGTCGCAACTTAACAGCCAAGCATCCGAAATCGGTGAAACATTTGACTTAGTTTGGCTTCCACCTGCATCTGCAGCCGAAGGTGGCGGTGGCATGAACATGGGCTACCACCCCTGGAAATGGAGCAGTTTGTCTTCGTCATGGGGCGGACTATCAGAATTGATGGCCCTTATTAAAAGCTTACACGCAAAAGACTGTAAAGTAATTGCCGACATCGTTATCAACCACCGCGCAGGCAACAGTGCTGGTGGCGATTTCCCAGAAGACGATTTCAACAAATTTGGCAAACACAAAATTCCTAATTACTGCATTACCAAAGACGACGAAAACAGTAATGGTTCTTGCACCGACTACGACTACAAATGGAATGTGCAAGGCGATATGTGGGGCGGTTATTCTGCAGCTCGCGACTTGGCTCACAGCAAAAACGAAGTTAGAACTGCTGTAAAAGCATACCTAAATTGGTTAAAAGAACTTATTGGTTTTGACGGATTCCGTTACGACCTTGTAAAAGGTTACGACCCCAAATACACCAAAGAATACAACACCGCAACCAAACCTTATTTCTCGGTAGGTGAGTTTTATCAATCAAACTACGACGATTTGGCAGGTTGGGTTAACGGCACTGGTAAAACATCGTTGGTATTCGACTTCTGCTTTAAACAAGCTATCTACGACTGGGGTGGCGGTGGCAACTATGGCAAATTAGCTTGGATGGACGGTCAAACCCAACGTCCTGCTGGTTTGATTCACAACGCTGGCATGCGTCAATACGCAGTTACCTTTATCGACAACCACGACACAGCTACTCCTCACGAATGGCCTTGGGAATACAAAGGAAATATTGAACAAGCCAATGCGATTATGCTTTCGGCAGCTGGCGTTCCTTGCGTATTCTGGAAACACTGGAAAAGCAACAAGGCTGCTATCAAAAAAATGGTTGCAACCCGTAAAGCGATGGGTGTAAACAGCAACTCGAATGTTGTCGTTACCAACACAAGTGGTTACTACGAATCAAAAGCTGTTGGTACCAAAGGTACACTTATCTGCCGCGTTGGTTCATGGTCAGGCACTCCAGACGGTTATTCCGTAGCATGTAGCGGAACTGGCTGGGCTTACTACACCAGCACCAAAATTGATCCCAACCCAGGCGACGATAGCGGCAACACAGGCGGCAATACAGGTGGTGATGATAGCGGCAACACTGGTGGCACAACCAGCTATAGCTACGCTATCCGCGTAAACGGCAAAACCAACTACGAAGCAACCTACATGGGAAAATCGGCCTTCTCCGATCACGAAGAATACAAAGTTTCTGTAAAACTAAATGCTGGCGACACTTTCGAAACCTACGACCTTGTAAACAAAGCTGGTTGGGTGATGAAAATTGAAGAAGGTGGCGAATCAGCTAACTTTACAGCAGGCGCAAAAAGCGTAACTTGCAACAAAACCGGTTGCTACGATTTCTACATCAAAATGTTGTACGAAAACGACATTATGTACATCGGTGCAGGCACCAACTGCTCGGATGGCGGTTCTGACTCTGGCGATGACAGCGGCAATACAGGCGGCAGCACGGGTGGCGACAATACTG
>JAGCMZ010000104.1 GCA_017646225.1 Paludibacteraceae bacterium
AAGCCTTTAAAATTACCAGCGTAGCTGGTGCATACTGGCGTGGCGATGCTACCCGCAAACAATTAACCCGTTTGTATGGTATCTCGTTCCCCAAAAAGAAAATGTTAGACGAGTATTTGCAATTGATGGAGGAAGCTAAAAAACGCGACCACCGTAAAATTGGCAAAGAATTGGAACTGTTTACCTTTAGCGAATCGGTAGGTAAAGGTTTGCCATTGTGGTTGCCAAAAGGTACCGCTTTGCGCTTGCGTTTGGAAGATTTCTTAAAACAAATTCAAAAACGTTTCGGTTATCAACAAGTAATGACCCCTCACATCGGTCAAAAAGAATTGTGGGTAACTTCGGGTCACTATGCTAAATACGGTGCTGACTCGTTCCAACCTATTCATACTCCAGAAGAGGGCGAAGAATACTTGCTAAAACCCATGAACTGTCCTCACCACTGCGAAATTTATAAATTTAAACCTCGTTCGTACAAAGACCTTCCACTTCGTTTTGCCGAATTTGGTACCGTTTATCGTTACGAACAAAGTGGCGAGTTGCACGGTTTGACCCGTGTACGTAGCTTTACCCAAGACGACGCACACATTTTCTGTCGTCCCGACCAATTGAAAGAAGAATTCTTGAAAGTAATGGATATTATTTTCATCATCTTCAACGCATTGGATTTCAAAAACTTTGAAGCTCAAATTTCGCTTCGCGACCCTGAAAACAAAACTAAATACATTGGTAGCGACGATGTTTGGGAAAAAGCAGAAAGCGCCATTGTAGAAGCTTGCCAAGAAAAAGGCCTAAAAGCACGTATCGAATTAGGCGAAGCTGCTTTCTATGGTCCTAAACTAGACTTTATGGTAAAAGATGCCATTGGTCGTCGTTGGCAATTGGGTACCATTCAAGTAGACTATAACTTGCCCGAACGTTTCGATTTGGATTACGTGGGCGAAGACAATCAAAAACACCGTCCTGTTATGATTCACCGTGCTCCTTTTGGTTCGATGGAACGTTTCGTAGCAGTGCTAATTGAACACACCGGCGGTAAATTCCCATTGTGGTTGACCCCCGATCAAGTTGTGGTGTTGCCTATCAGCGAAAAATATTGCGACTATGCTTACGAAGTAGCTCGTCAATTGGAATTGTCGGATATCCGTGTAAGCGTTGACGATAGAAACGAAAAAATTGGTCGTAAAATTCGCGACAACGAATTGAAACGTATTCCTTACATGGTAATTGTAGGCGAAAAAGAAGCCGAAAACAACCAAGTATCGGTACGTCGTCAAGGTGCTGGCGATATGGGTGCTATGTCGGTTACCGACTTTGCTGCTCACATCAACAAAGAAGTAGAAGATATGACTCAAAGTTTCATTAAACAATAATGCCTTATGAAAAAAATCATTTCTTTAATAGCAGTCTTTGTTTTTGCAGGCGCTATGTTTGCAGATGACATTGAAACCAAAATTACATCGACCGATTTGCCCGAAAAAGCACAAGAATTCTTGAACACCTATTTTGAAGGTGTAAAAGTAAAGAAAGCCATTAAAACGGTTGATACAGAAACCTATGTAACAGAATACGACGTAGTTTTGGCTAACAAAACAATGGTTGAATTTGATATGGTAGGTGCTTGGAACGAGATTACACTTAAAAACAAAAAAGTAGTAATGCCTCGTTTTATCTATCCCAAACGTGTCAACGAAACCATTGATAAACAATTCTCTGACAAGAAAATTGTTAAGGTATCGAACGACGGTATGGAGTATGAATTCAACTTTAAAGATGGTTCGGAAGTAACCATCAATGCCTTAGGCAAGGTAGTTGAAGTGGAAGTTGAAAAATAATTTATCAAAAACCCTTTTAGATTCTAAAAATTGTTGTATATTTGCACGCAATTTTTAGAATCTTTTTAATACAACGTTTGGAGGACGTACTTTATCGCAACCAACTTTACACCAAGAAACAACAATTCTAAGCCAAGAGGCAAAGAAGAGTTACATCGCATTCACGACCGCATCCGCGGTGTAAATGAAGTTCGCCTTGTAGGTGATAATGTAGAACAAGGTGTATATTCGTACACAGAGGCCATGCGCATTGCCGACGAAATGGACCTTGATTTGGTAGAAATTTCTCCTACAGCACAACCTCCAGTATGCCGTATTGTAGATTATTCTAAATTTCTTTATCAATTAAAGAAAAAAGAAAAAGAACAAAAGGCGAAAAACGTTAAAGTGGTCATCAAAGAAATTCGTTTCGGTCCACAAACCGACGAGCACGATTACGACTTTAAATTGAAACACGCTAAAGGTTTCTTGCAAGAAGGTGCTAAATTAAAAGCATACGTATTCTTTAAAGGTCGTTCTATTATGTTCAAAGAACAAGGCGAAGTACTTTTGTTGCGTTTTGCGAACGATTTGGAAGAATACGGCAAGGTAGACCAAATGCCTCAATTGGAAGGTAAACGCATGATTATCATGCTATCGCCCAAAAAGAAAAAATAATTTTTTTTACTCAATAAATTTTAAGAACAATGCCAAAAATGAAGACTAATTCCGGTGCCAAAAAAAGGTTCACCCTTACCGGAACAGGGAAAATCAAAAGAAAGCACGCATTTAAGCGTCACATTTTGACTAAAAAGACAACAAAAGCAAAACGTA
>JAGCMZ010000105.1 GCA_017646225.1 Paludibacteraceae bacterium
GACCTCGCAAGACATCAACAACACTTCGGTTCCTATGATGGTAAAAGAAAGTTTACAAAACGTATTCATTCCTGCCGTCGAAGAATTGATTGCCAAACTGAACGCTTTTGCCGAAGATTGGAAAGAAGTGCCTATGTTGGCTAAAACCCACGGTCAACCTGCCTCTCCTACCCGTTTGGGCAAAGAAATCAAGGTATTTGCGTATCGTTTAGAAGAACAATTGGCTACCCTTAAAACCGTTAAATACACCGCTAAATTTGGTGGTGCTACCGGTAACTTTAACGCTCACCACGTAGCTTACCCTGCTACCGACTGGAGAGCATTTGGCAACCAATTTGTAAGCCAATATTTAGGTTTGGAACGCGAGCAATGGACTACTCAAATTTCTAACTACGACCACTTGGCGGCTACTTTCGATGCCATCAAACGCATCAATACCATTATTATTGACCTTGACCGCGACTTCTGGACCTACATTTCGATGGAATACTTTAAACAAACCATCAAAGCAGGCGAAGTTGGTTCGTCGGCTATGCCTCACAAAGTGAATCCTATCGACTTTGAAAACTCGGAAGGTAACTTGGGCATATCGACCGCTATTTTGGAACACTTGGCACACAAATTGCCTGTTTCGCGTCTACAACGCGACCTTACCGACTCTACTGTTATCAGAAACATTGGTGTACCTTTGGCTCACTCGTTATTGGCCATTGCCAGCACCATGAAAGGTTTGGGCAAATTATTATTAAACGAAAAGGCCATCAAAGCCGATTTAGAAGGTTGCTGGAACGTAGTTGCCGAAGCTATCCAAACCATTTTGCGCCGCGAAAACTATCCAAAACCCTACGAAACGTTGAAAGAACTTACTCGTACCAACGACGTGGTAAACGAACAATCCATTGCTCAATTTATTGAAGGATTGAACGTATCGGATAGCGTAAAAGCAGAATTGCGTGCTATTTCGCCTTATTCGTACACAGGTATCTAAATTCTAAAGAGGAACAACTGCATTATGAATAAATTTTGGGGAGTTTTAAAACGATTTTTACCTAGCTACAAAAAAGAAGCCATTGGCGTGTTCTTTTTTGGGGGGTTATCAACTGTTCTGAGTTTGTTCTCGTTTGCTTTGTTTGTTCCTATTTTAGAAATTCTATTTAAAACCCGTAACGATGTTTACCAATTGGTATCGTTAGATGTACCTGCCTCTGAATTGTTTGGTGCGCTAAAGAACAATCTGTATTACTACGTTACCGAATTTATAACCAATCATGGACAGGTGAAAGCGCTTATTGTGCTTTCGCTTGCCCTTATTGTTTTTACCTTTTTAAAGGTAATTACCTACTACTTTAGTTCGCTTTGCATTGCCTATTTTCAGACAGGCGTTTTGCGCGATGTTCGTAACCAACTAACTAGCAATATTTTATACTTACCCATTGGTTTCTTCTCCGAAGAAAGAAAGGGCGATATTATGTCGCGCATGAGCAACGACGTAATGGACATTGATGCCTCCATTATGGGTTCGCTAGAGATGTTGGTAAAAAATCCGCTTATCATTTCTATCTATTTTATTGTTTTGGCATTGGTAAGCTGGGAACTAACGCTGTTTGTACTAATTATGCTACCCTTTGCTGGATACATTATGGGCGCTGTGGGCAAAAACCTAAAGAAAGAATCGCTCGATGTAGGCATTGAGCAAGGTGCACTTACCTCGCAACTAGAAGAATCGTTGGGTGGCATGCGCATCATCAAGGCATTTAATGCCGAAGGTAAAATTCAAAACCGTTTTATCAACCAAACCAACCGCATCAGAAATGCTGTATTAAAGGTAATTAGCCGCCAATATTTGGCTCACCCCATGAGCGAATTTATTGGTACCAGCATCATTGCATCGGTTATTTGCTACGGAGGTCACCTTATTCTTAAGTCAAACGGAGCTTTTGACGCATCGGTATTTATTTACTACATCCTTATTTTTTACAGCATTATCAACCCAGTAAAAGAATTATCTAAAGCTGGATACAACATTCGCAAGGGATTGGCATCGCTAGAGCGTATCGATAAAATTTTATCGGCTCAAAACCCCATTCAAAATCCAGAAAATCCACAACAACTAAACGGATTTAACGATGTAATTGAATACAAAAACGTTAGCTTTAAATACACCAACAAGTGGATTTTGAAGAACGTGAATTTGCGCATTGAGCGTGGTAAAACCATTGCCTTGGTAGGACAATCGGGTTCGGGCAAATCGACACTGGTAGACCTACTACCCCGCTTTTGGGACGTAAA
>JAGCMZ010000106.1 GCA_017646225.1 Paludibacteraceae bacterium
AATCATCGTAATTTACCCCACAGATACCCGTATATTTGGTTTGATAATGCACCGTGGGATCATCGTTTGCCCAGCCTGTTAGTTTGGTTAGTGTATTTTCTGCATCGTATTGAATACCCGACGTTTGGTTCCAATCACCATCCCAGTTATTTTCTTTAGCAGGGTCCATTCTGCACCAAATATACTTATCGTACATGGTAGGTATTTGTGCATAATAGTCTCCATTACAATAAGATGCAGTAACCCACACATTATCGGTTCCTGCAGATTGATAGCAATACACAGCAATGCGAGCATTGTCTGACATCCAGGTGCCAGGATACTGATTGTCGTAGACCTGAGGATCTAAATACACGCTATTGGAGTTGGTTAATTCACCTTCAATGCGAATTTGACCCGTTGTTATATCAAAGTAAAAATCGTAGGTACCGTCTTCCAATACAATATTAGACACACCGCTACCACTACCACCACCTGTATAAGGTACAGTAGTAGCAGCACTTACAGCTGCATAAAATTCGTCTTCACAAGGAGTTTTCTTTACCACTTTAATAGCGTCATTCGCTTTAGAAATGGTTTGGCCCAGCAACATCATTTCGTTAGAATTGCTAGGATTGGGCTTCAACTCAATACCATTGGTCCAATCTCCATCTACGCCCATAAGGACGTAGTATTCTTCAATAGGAGCAAGGAAATCGGCCGTAACAATAATTTTACAACCTTCATATTTTATGGTAATATCGGCTGCTTCCGAAATTGTAAATTTTACATTACCGTCAGAACCTTCTCCTAAGTCTTTAAATCTACAATCGTTTTTTGTACTATTATTGGCATCTATAGAACCTGATCCAAAAGTTACATCCCATGTTCCATTTGTAACTTTAAATTCGTATGTTCCTGCCTTAACCCCACTAAATGTAACAGAACCATCGGCATCCAACTTACTACCTTTGTTATCCCATTCTTTACCATCACACCAAGGGGCATTGTTTTTACCATTACCTGCTACATAGAAATCATAAGCTACCTGACTCCAAGAACCATTACCATTTGACCAAGCACCGCTTGCTATTGTATAGGTATTCTTAGACTTACTATAGTTAGTAATATCTTTGGTTTGATTCCATACAGAGCCCCATTCCAATGCTGTTTTTGCTGGATCCATACGACAGAAAATAACACCAGTAGAGGTTTTACCTGTTAAGGCGTACTCTACCTCGTATACACCATCACAATTGGTATCAGACATGGCTTGCCAACCATCTGCCGTACTACCCGTAAAGAAATATGCAGCAAACCAAGCATTACTTTGAGTCCAGTTACTATTGGGCTTGAGGTATACCTTTGTTCCTACCTCAAATTTATCTGCTGCACTTGCCGTAAAGGCAGACAAACCAACTAAGCTTACTAGTAAAAAAGCTACTATCTTATGTAAATTTGTTCTCATCTTTCTGCCTCCTTATTAATAAATAGCCCATAAATATTTTAAATCAGCAGCCTCACCATACACGTCGTGAATGTGCATGTAATACGTTCCCACATTGTAATCAGAGATATCCAAGGTAAACTTAGAGGGAGCATCGTCAAAACTGTTATAGAAAATGCGCTTGCTTAAATCGAACGATTCGCCACCCAAGTAACCATCTTCGGTAAACACACCTACCGATGCCATACGACCATTGGTTTGCAAGGTAAACTCAGATTGTCTGTCGTAGACTTTTTCAAACTTGATGATGGTAAAGATTTCGTCGTCTTGACAACCTACCCCTACTTTGTAAGATACAAACTTGGTAAAATAGGTATTATCATAGATGGTTCCATTACATCCATCATTATGTCTTACACTAACAGAGAAACGTATATTTTGATCTTCTTTAATATCGGTTTTTAAGAACGATATCCAACCCAATTTATCCAATTCTGTATAATACCAACCATCTTCGCTTTTTGACATACTTTGCGTTGTAATGCCAACAATATCACTAACAAAGCCTTTTTCGGTAGTTGCGTATACTTTCACATCGTTTATTTGTTGTGTTCCAAGAGGTTTAAAGCGAATTACCACGTATGGGTCTTTTTTAGCCTGATCGTGATACGCTGTATAGAACTCTAATTCGTATGGCATTAAAAACTCACCACCATTATTGGCACTACATCCCAAACCAGTAGAGCCACTTGTAGAATAATCCATACCACAAATACTACCCACCTTGGTGGTTGCTGTTACCTCTGCTTTGGCTTGGTTGTTGTATTGGTCTGATAATTTAAGTAAAAAGGTGTATTGGGTAGAGTGTTCCAAACCACCTAACTCGTATATATTAGTTCTAGGGTTGGCCAATTCTATTGTTTGTCTTTCGCCTCTAATGGATCGATATTCCAACACAGCGCTTGTTGGATCAAAACCAGGATTAGACCATGTTAAGGTAACAGTGTGCTGCGTAATGTGAGAAACGGTTAAATCAAAAACAATATCGCAATATTGAGTGGTCATAGTACCATTGGCATCAAGTTCAAACAAACCTACTGCTTTTACATCGCCTTTTTTGGTTTCTAATCTAAACTCTTGGTTGTAATCAATTGATTGAAAAGTAAAGGTAAACAAACCTTCTCTACTAATATTGCTACATGTAACCGTTTCATCGCCATTGGTTAATGTATAAGCACCCGCTTCTGTTGGGAAACTGCCATTGCCGTATCCCAATATAGTAAGAGTAACATTCTTGTTCGAAGCAGAGGCCGATTCGAAGGTAACACAGGTTACTTCTTCTGGTTCGTAGTAAATACTTGGTGTAGTTGCCACATACTTACCATTTTCATCGTATGCACGAACTATAAACGAGTGTCTTACACCTGCCTCTAGGTGAGTAATGGTAGCAGAAGTTTCGCTAGTAGTATTAAATACTTTGTCGTGTTCAACACCAAAAATGGTATACAGATACCTACCTTCGTTGCTATAAGGTTGCCAGTTTAGGGTAACCGAATTCGATTTTTGATTGGTAAGAGCAGGATTTTGCCACTCCAAACCGTATGTATATGTAAAAGAAGTTGCACAAGCTTGTGTGGTTACTGGTTTAAATTCAGCACCCTCTTGTTGAAGGAATACCAATTCAGTTTTCGTTTCGCCAGAAGTTAAAACGGTTTGTGCTTCTACTGCATAAGAATAAGTAATACTACCACTTAAATCCAAACCATACATATCACAAGTATAAGTAGTTTCCTCTGTAGGATCTTTCTTTTGCGGAGTTTGACCGGCAGGAGTATTCTCTTCGTATTCACAAGGATCTGTTGCCAATATTCGTCTCACTGCAACCGGTGTTGTTACACCACCATTTGTTTCGTAACGATACACTAAAAATTCCGTATTTCTTACAACGGGGGTATATTGCCAACTCAACGAGACAGCATTATCGGCTGTTTTTACATAATTAAGGTTCTTAAAATCTGTATTTACCTGACAATCTGTTTGTGCCATGGCTACTACAGAGCAGCAAAACAGGGTTAAAAAAAGTAGATATTTTCTCATATTTTATCACTTAAACAAGGAGACAAAGATAGTAATTTTTGTATATCACCTACAAAAAAAGCAATAATTTATAAAAAAAAAGAATGAGAGTATAACACTCCCATTCATTCTCTATCGTTTAAAAGGTAACTCGCTGCTACATAACACGTTTAATCTCTTCTGCCCATGTATATCATCACATAATAAATAAGGGTAGCAAGCGAGCTTAAAGCAGCCACTACGTAAGTATAGGCAGCCGATTTTAAGGCATCCTTTGCAGCGGCATCGTTAGCAGTTGTTGTCATACCCGATTTAGATAACCAAACCAAGGCTCTTTTACTTGCATTGATTTCTACAGGCAAGGTTATAAAACTAAACAAGGTAGTTGCAGCAAACAAAATAATGCCAAATAACATAACTTGTGGATACGTCTCGATGGTAAGGATACCAGCCAGCAACACCCATGTCATCCAGTTAGAAGCGAAACTAACAACGGGCACCAATGCCGAACGCATTTTTAGCCAAGCATACGATTCAGCATGTTGTACTGCATGTCCGCATTCGTGCGCAGCCACTGCTGCCGCTGCTACACTGCAAGAACGATATACGCCTTCGCTTAAATTGACCGTTTTATTCGAGGGATTGTAATGATCGGTTAAACGACCTGGCGTTGAAATAACGCGCACGTCGGTAATATGATTATCGCGCAACATTTTTTCGGCAATATCCTTGCCGGTCATACCGCCCGCAATGGGCATTTGCGAATACTTTTTAAACTTACGTTGTAAGTTGTATTGCACCAAATAACTAAGCAGTGAAGTAGCAATAAATAAAATCCAATACATAATCTTTTTTTGACTAATCGACTAATCGACGAACCGACTAATCGAATGTTTTTACTTTTTATTCTTGTGGAAAAATCGATTATTATAAAGCAATTTTCGTGCCAAAGATTTTTTATTCGCTTTGCGAACGTTTAGACGTTTACTCAATGCTTCGCATTTCATGAAATTTATTCCCTTCGGTCATCAGTACGTCTCGTGACTCGGCATAGTCAAGTAAACTTGCCTCTGCGCTCGCTACTCGAAATTTTAGACGTTTAGGCGATTGTAGTTCTAGAACGGATATAAAAAAAACTCTCGGGGACTTCGACAGGCTCAGTCACCGAGAGTTTTGTATTATTCGCAGGTGTAGCGAACTATGGTCTGTTCACGGTCTGGACCTACCGACACAATCTTAATAGGTACGTTTAGTTGATCTTCTAAGAAATCAAGGTAATCGTTGAATGCTTTGGGGAATTCGCCCTCGCTCTTCATTTTGGTCATATCGGTTTTCCAACCTGGCAATTCTACGTAGATAGGTTCTACGTCGTCGGTAATTTCGTAGGGGAAGTAATCGATTTCTTCGCCACCGATGCGATAACCTACGCATGCTTTGATGGTTTCGAATTGATCCAATACGTCGCTCTTCATCATAATAAGTTGGGTAACACCGTTAATCATTACTGAATATTTAAGCGCTACCAAGTCAATCCAACCGCAACGACGTTTACGACCCGTTACCGAGCCAAATTCGTGGCCGTTTTTGCAAAGGGTATCGCCTACTTCGTCAAACAATTCGGTAGGGAAAGGACCGCTACCTACACGAGTACAATACGCTTTAAAGATACCGTACACATCGCAAATTTTGTTAGGCGCAATACCCATACCGGTACAAGCACCTGCACAAATGGTATTAGACGATGTTACAAAAGGATACGATCCAAAGTCAATATCCAACATGGTACCTTGTGCACCTTCGCACAAAATAGATTTATCTTGGTCGATGATATCGTTTAGGTAATGTTCGCTATCAATCAATTGGAATTTTTTAAGGTATTCAATGCCTTCTAACCAAGCAGGTTCGGTTTCCGAAAGGTCGTAGGCAAAATTCATCGAATCCAAAATTTGCAAGTGACGTTTTTTAGCGGTTGCATATTTTTCTTCAAAGTTGCCCAAAATATCGCCTACACGCAAACCATAACGGCCTACTTTATCGGTATAGGTAGGACCAATACCTTTACCGGTAGTACCTACTTTTGCATCGCCTTTAGCTGCCTCATTAGCGGCATCCAACAAACGGTGAGTAGGCATAATAAGGTGTGCTTTTTTAGAAATGTATAGTTTTTGGGTTAAATCGTGTCCCGATGCCGACAAGGCTTCTGCCTCTGCTTTAAACAAAGCGGGATCTAACACAACACCGTTTGAAATTACATTTACTTTGTCTCCTTGGAAAATACCCGATGGGATAGAACGTAATACGTATTTTTCGTTGTTAAACTCCAAGGTGTGACCTGCATTTGGACCGCCTTGAAAACGAGTAATAACATCGTAATTAGGAGTTAATACGTCAATTACTTTTCCTTTTCCTTCGTCGCCCCATTGTAAACCGAGCAACACGTCTACTTTTGCCATTTTTATAGATTACTTTTTATAGTTTTACTAACAGTGCGTAAAGATAATACTTTTTTTTGGTAAACGAGAAATTTTAATCTTTGCATACGTAAAACACCCAAAAAAATTTGTCAAACAAAAAATTACCCCTAACTTTGCATCAAATAAACTAAACAACTAAACATTTAAACATTAATCACTATGGCACACATCATTACTGACGACTGCATCGCTTGCGGTACTTGTATCAGCGAATGTCCAGTAGAAGCAATTTCTGAAGGCGATATCTACTCTATCGATCCAGAAACTTGCATCGATTGCGGTACTTGCGCAGAAGCTTGTCCTTCTGAAGCAATCAAACCTGCATAAGCAGCGCAAGAAGCATATAAAAAACGACCCCTCAAAAAGAAGGGTCGTTTTTTTATTACACTGGAATTGGCCATTATTCTACCGTCTCATTTTGCTCTTCTACGGGTGCTTCCAACTCCTCTAGGTTCATTTCCGAACGAATAAATTGCAATGTTTCCGACAAAGCTTGTTCAAATTTGGCAAAGTCTTCTTTGTACAAGAAAATTTTATGCTTTTCAAAAATAAATTGCCCGTCTGCGGTTACTCCTTTTCGTTTGCTTTCTGTAATAGACAAAAACAAGTCGTCACGACGATCGCGCTTTACATCCAAGTAATACATACGCTTACCAGCCTTTACCGTTTTAGAAAAAACGATTTCTTTTTCTTCTCGCTCATTTGCCACAACAGCGGCTTGTTTTTCCTCTTTTTTTTGGAAACGATCAAATAAACTTATCATCCTCTTATTTTTTACATTCAGGTTACAAATCAATATATTTTTTTTCAAAAATCAAAATAAATAAGTTATTTTTTGTAAAATAGTTTCCTACTGTCTATTTGTTCGTATAAAAAGCACTATATTTGTACAATAAATATCATTACAATGATAAACAGAATCTTAATCCGCATCAAAACCATCCAGTTGCTATATGCATATCGCATTAATAAAGAGCAACTTAGTGATAATATTACGAAAGAGAAAGAACTTTCTATCACTGCAAAGAAAGCCGAAACCGAATTATTAGATAGCCTAAACCAAACGTACGAATTATACCACTGGATTCTACAACTTATCGTAGAATTGCATGCATACGCAATTAAACGTATTGAAATTGGTTTAAACAAACTACGTCCTACCGAAGAAGAACGTAACCCCAATAAACGTTTCATCAACAACCTATTTGCCAAACAACTTTCTGAAAACAAAGCATTGGCTGCTTTTGTAAAAGAAAATGGCATTTCGTGGAGCGAAGAAACCGACTTAATCAAGCTGTTGATGAACAAAATTACAGCTACCGATTTCTACCAAGCCTACATGAAAGAAGCCAACCGTACCTACGAAGACGACAAACTATTGTGGCGTCACATTGTACGCAAAGTGCTTGTTTCAAGCAGCATGCTAGAAGAACGTTTGGAAGAAATGAACTTGTACTGGAACGACGACTTTGAAACCGTTATGAGTTTTGTTGAAAAAACCATCAAACGTTTCGAAGAATCGAACGGTAGCGATCAACCATTATTGGAAAAATTCCGCGATAGCGAAGACATCGACTATGCTAAAAAGCTGTTAAAAAATGCTATCAGTAACCAAGAAGAATACGAAAACTTGATTCAAAAAACCGCCCAAAACTGGGAATCGGAACGTATTGCCAATATGGATATGGTAATTATGCAAGCTGCCTTGGCAGAAATCAAAGCATTCCCTACCATTCCTATCAATGTTACCCTAAACGAATACATTGAAATTAGCAAATACTACAGTACCGAAAAAAGTAGTAACTTTATCAACGGTATTTTGGACAAAATTGTAAACGATCTACGCCAAGAAGGCAAATTGATAAAAGCCGGCGTGTACATCAAAGAAAATTAATTCATCTAAATTAATATAGACATGTTAAACATTTTATTGCAAGCAGCAGCAGCCCCAGAAAGTGGTTATGCAAATATCATTCTAATTGTATTGATGTTTGTGGTATTTTATTTCTTTATGATTCGTCCACAAATGAAAAAACAAAAAGAAATGAAAAAATTCCGCGATAGCATTGCAAACGGCGACAAGGTAATTACCGCTGGCGGTATTTACGGCAAAGTAAAAGACGTAAAAGAAACCACTCTTACGCTAGAAATTGCAGACAACGTTCGCATTACCATCGACAAAGGTTCTGTTTTCCCTAACGCTGCCGACACTAACGCAGCTCAAAAAAATGCATAAGACAGATAAAATAGATTTATCTCGCATTTGGAGAAAGATGAAAGTGTTTCTGTTATCTAGAGACACCTTCATCTTTTTGTTCTTTTTAATCATATCTGGGCTTTTTTGGATTATTATGTCGCTAAACAAGACCTACGAGACTCGTTTATCGATACCTATACAATACAACAACACCCCTGCCGAAATTGAATTAATGGCAGAATTGCCCAATCACATTGTTGTTAAGGTAAAAGACAAAGGAACTACCTTGATTACGTACACAAGCGCTCGTTTCACACCTCTTGTCATCGACTTTAACGACTACGACACCTACAACAACTCGGACGAATGGAGCATTCCTACTGCTAGTACATTCGACAAAGAGATAAAAGAGTTATTGGCTCCTTCTACCCAAGTGATTGATTATTTCCCTAGTCACATTGAGATTGAAAAAAAATTATTGAGCCAAAAGAAAGTACCCGTCAAAGCTGTTACCAACCTTGAATACGCACGTCAGTATTATCCTTCTGATACCATTCAAATTATACCAAACGAGGTAACTTTGTATGGATACCAAGAAATTATTGACTCCATTCAATGCATCTACACCCTTCCTATTGTTGCCGAACAGTTAAAAGATACATTATCGGTAGATGCGGAATTGGCTTTGCCCAATCACTGCAAATCAGACCCTAAAACGGTAAAAGTCGTGGCTCCCGTTGAATTTTATACCGAAGGCAAGCAAATGGTACCCATTACCGTAGTGGGTGTTCCCGAAAATTTGCAAGTTAGAACTTTCCCTTCGGAAGTAGAAGTTACCTACATGGCTGGATTTAGTCATTTCAAAACCATCATTCCTGCCGACTTTACCATTACGCTACAATACAACGAACTGATTAGTAGCAACAACGACACACACCCACTCACATTGGAACAATATCCATCGCACATTGTAAAACCCAAACTTAAAACGGAAAAGGTGCAATGGATTATTGAATTTGTCAAGTAACATGATTCGAATTGGCATTACAGGAGGTATTGGTGCAGGTAAATCGTTTGTATGCGATCGCCTTTCTACCATGGGATTCCCCATTTTTGACTGCGACAAAGAGGGCAAGAATCTAATGAACAGCAACCCGATTGTTCGTTTCCGATTAACGGAACTATTGGGACAAGAATGCTACACTAACGATACCCTCAACAAGGCTTTTGTTGCTCAACAAATTTTTAGCAACCCAGAACTTAAAAAAGAGGTAGAGGCCATTGTACACCCTGCTGTTGCTGGGCAGTTTGCTCAATGGGCAGAAAGTCAAGATACCCCGTTTGTATTTATAGAATCGGCCATATTATTTGAGAGTGGTTTTGACCAATACATGGATAAGGTAATTGTGGTAGATGCCGACAAAGAGGTGCGCACCCACCGCATCCTAAAGCGCGATGCTTGCAGCAAAGAGCAAGCCGAAGAGCGCATCAACGCTCAAATGAGCGACACAGAAAGACGTAAAAAAGCCGACTACATCCTCCAAAACAATCCTGCCTCGGATATCAATAGTCAGCTCTTTGAGTTGATGAAAGTGCTTTACAAGCTTCCTTCCAACTAGTTTTTGTATTTGTAATGACAAGATACCTTACCTTTTGTAAGGGCTGTCAATTTACTGCCAATAAGTTGTTTGCGTATAGGCGAAATGTGGTCTACGTAAATTTTTCCCAATAAATGATCGTACTCGTGTTGGATGGCACGTGCAGGAAAACCTGTGTAGGTTTCGGTATGCTCTTGCCAGTTTTCGTCAAAATAACGAATGGTAACCGAAAGCGAGCGTTTTACTCTTTCTGACAAACCAGGAACACTCAAGCAACCTTCTTCTGCGATTTCTGTTTCGTTGCTAAACTCGATAATTTCAGGATTGATAAATACCTTTTTAAAGGTAGCATATTGAGGTTCATCGTCTGCCATTACCGACAAATCGAGAATAAACAATTTGATAGACAAACCTATCTGAGGGGCTGCCAATCCTACACCACCCGATTTGGTAAGGGTTTTAAACATATCGTCAATTAAGGTGTTTAGGGCAGGATAATCGGCCGAAATAGGCTCTGCTTTTTTTCTTAAAACGGGATTTCCGTAAATTACAATGGGATAAATCATATCTTATAGGTATCGTTTTGACTCTAAATAATCTTGCAAAATAATGGTAGCACTAATCTCGTCTACCAAGGCTTTGTTTTGCCTATCTTTCTTTTTCAATCCGCCGTCTAACATGGCTCGATGCGCCAATACCGAGGTAAATCGTTCATCGTAAAACACCACGGGAATATGGGGTATCTTTTTTTTGAGCGTTGCCACAAAGGGTTGAATGTAGCGCATCGATTCGGATGGTTGGTTGTTCATTTGCTTGGGCAACCCCACCACAATGGTTTCAACGGGTTCTGTTGCTACGTATTTCTCGATAAAGGCCACAATTTCGTGGGCAGGAATGGTTGCCAAACCGCCTGCAATAATTTGCATAGGGTCTGTCACTGCCACTCCTACGCGCTTGCGTCCATAATCGATTGCCATTATACGTGCCATACAGGTTACAAAAGTACGAAAAATATCGATTCGTCGATTCGTCGATTCACCGATTCATCAAAAAAATTATTACCTTTGCAAAGTTAGTCACCTCAACGATTAAACGATTCAACCATTCAACCATGACAAAAATACTAGTAACAGGTGGTGTTGGCTTTATTGGCTCACACACCGTAGTAGAACTGATGCAAGCAGGCTACGAGCCTATTATCATCGACAACCTATCTAACTCGTCTATCAACGTGCTAGACGGTATCGAAAAAATTACGGGCAAACGTCCTTTCTTTGCACAAGTAGATTGCCGCGACAAAGCTGCTATCGACCAAGTGCTAAAACAACAAGGCCCCATCAAAGCCATCATTCACTTTGCGGCTAGCAAGGCTGTAGGCGAATCGGTAGAAAAACCTTTGCTATACTACCGCAACAACCTTGACTCGTTGCTTAACTTGTTGGAACTGATGCAAGAAAACAGCATCGAACATTTGGTATTTTCGTCGTCTTGTACCGTTTATGGTCAACCCGAAGTATTGCCTGTTACCGAGCAAGCGCCTATCCAACCTGCGCTATCGCCCTACGGCAACACCAAGCAAATTTGCGAAGAAATCATTACCGACACAGCATACGCCGATAAAAACATCCACGCCATTTTGTTGCGTTACTTTAACCCTATTGGTGCACACCCCAGTGCCGAAATTGGCGAGTTACCCATTGGCGTTCCTCAAAACTTGATTCCTTTTGTTACTCAAACCGCTGCAGGCATTCGTGAGCAATTAAAGGTGTTTGGCAGCGACTACAATACCCCAGACGGATCGTGCATTCGCGACTACATCAACGTAACCGACCTAGCTAAAGCACACGTAACCGCTGTGCAACGCCTAACCGAAAACAAACAAAAACAATCGGTAGAGGTATTTAACATAGGTACTGGCCGTGGGTTATCGGTACTAGAAATAATCAATGCCTTTGAAAAAGTAACCGGCCAAAAACTAAACTACGCGGTAGTGGGCCGTCGCGAGGGCGATATTGAGCAAGTATGGGCAGACCCATCGTACGCCAACAACGAGTTGGGTTGGAAAGCCGAAAAAGGCATCGAAGAAACCTTAC
>JAGCMZ010000017.1 GCA_017646225.1 Paludibacteraceae bacterium
CCTGGTTCGTGGAAAGTGCGTCAACAAATCATAGACGAAGGCATTTTGGATATCCTTACTGAGGCGGGTTTTGAATTGCGCGAACCCGGTTGCTCGGCTTGTTTGGCCATGAACGACGATAAAATTCCAGCTGGGAAATACGCCGTATCTACCAGCAACCGTAACTTTGAAGGACGTCAGGGCCCTGGAGCTCGCACCATTTTGGCGAGTCCCGTTACTGCTGCCCATGCCGCTATTTATAAGTCGCTACAAATATGGAAAAGCTAAATAATATCACCTCCAGTTGCGTGCCTTTGCCACTCGAAAACGTCGATACCGACCAAATAGTGCCCGCACGTTTTTTAAAAGCCACTTCCAAAGAGGGCTTTGGAGACAACCTGTTTTACGATTGGCGTTACCAAAAAGACGGAACGCCCAACCCTTCGTTTGTGCTCAACAACCCTGCTTACCAAGGCAGTATTTTGGTGGCAGGCAAAAACTTTGGGTCGGGTTCGAGCCGCGAACATGCCGCTTGGGCCATTGCCGATTATGGTTTTAGGGTAGTGGTGTCGAGCTTTTTTGCCGATATTTTTAAAAACAATGCCATGAACAACGGTGTGCTGCCTGTAGTGGTTTCGGACAATTTTTTGGCAGAAATTTTCGATTCCATTGCCAAAAATGCCGATACAACCTTATCTTTGTGCCTCGAAGCGCAAACCATCACCAATCAGGCAACGGGCAGGGTAGAAACATTTGATATCAACGCCTACAAAAAGACTTGTTTTTTGAACGGCTACGACGATATCGATTACCTGCTAGCCCACCGCGATAAAATAGAACAGTATGAGTCTAAAGTCCGATTAGTCGACTTAACGACTTAACGACTAAAATTTCGAGTAGCGAGCGCAGAGGCAAGTTTACTTGACTATGCCGAGTCACGAGAAATTTCATGAAATGCGAAGCATTGAATAAACACCTAAACGCATGATAACACTACTAGATACAACCCTTCGCGATGGCGAACAAACTTCTGGAGTTTCGTTTGCCAAACAAGAAAAAATGGCAATAGCCCGTCTGTTGCTCGAAGATTTGAGCGTAGACCGCATAGAAGTGGCCTCGGCCAAAGTGTCCGATGGTGAGTTTGCGACCGTAAAAGGCATTGCCGAATGGGCGCGCAAAAACGGATACATAGACCGCGTCGAGCTACTAGGTTTTGTAGATGGCGATGCATCGCTCGCATGGGTAAAAAATGCCGGCGTAACGGTCATGAACTTGCTTTGTAAGGGTTCGCACAAGCATTGCACCATGCAGTTGGGCAAGAAACCCGAAGAACACATTGCTGATATTGCCCAAGTGGTCAATTTAGCGCACGAGTGGGGCATTGGCATCAATGTGTATTTAGAGGATTGGAGCAATGGCATGAAAAACAGCCCCGATTATGTGTTTGCTTTGGTCGATGCCTTGCGCTCGTTGCCCATTCGTCGTTTTATGTTGCCCGATACCTTGGGCGTGTTGAACCCTGCCGAAACAGCATCGTTTTGCCGACAAATGATAGAACGTTACCCCGAATTGTTGTTCGATTTTCATCCACACAACGATTACGATTTGGCGGTTGCCAACGTTTTTGCTGCGGTACAAGCCGGTATTAAGTGTGTACACGTTACCATTAACGGATTGGGCGAAAGAGCGGGCAATGCTGCCTTGTCGAGCGTAGTAGCCGTGTTGCACGACCAACTCGGCCTTTCTACCAACATCAACGAAAAAGAAATAAATCGCATCAGTAAGATTGTCGAAACCTATTCGGCCATCAGGGTGCCAGCCAATAAGCCCATTGTGGGCGAACACGTGTTTACGCAAGTGGCGGGCGTTCATGCCGATGGCGACTTGAAAAGCAACTTGTATTGCAATGCGCTGCTTCCCGAACGATTTGGACGCGAACGCGAATATGCGCTGGGAAAAACATCGGGCAAGGCCAACATCCGACAAAATTTGCGCGCCTTAGGGATTGAACTCGACGAGGCGAGCATGAAAAAAATCACCAATCGCATCATTCAGTTGGGCGAGAAAAAGCAACAAGTCACCACGTTCGATTTGCCTTACATTGTGTCGGATATTTTAAAAAGCGAAAACATCGACGAGAAAGTAAAAGTGCTCAATTATTCGCTTTCGTTTGCACAAGGATTAAAACCCGTAGCCACCGTATCGGTCGAAATTGACGGCAAAACCTACCAAGAATCGTCGGTGGGCGATGGTCAGTACGATGCCTTTATGAAAGCCCTTTGGAGCATCTACGATAGGCTCGATAAGCCGCATCCTATTTTGGCCGATTATACCGTTACCATTCCTCCGGGGGGTAGAACCGATGCCTTTGTGCAAACCCTAATTACCTGGAACCTAAACGGCAAAATTATCAAAACCAACGGCCTAGACGCCGACCAAACCGCAGCGGCGATTAAGGCTACCATAAAAATGCTAAACCTTATATAATAGTGATTTTAAAGGGTCTCTTCTGCGTTCTGCTCGCACTCGAAAACCTCATTTACTATAGTAAACTCCGGTTTCTCGTGCATCGCACGCCTTGAATAGCC
>JAGCMZ010000107.1 GCA_017646225.1 Paludibacteraceae bacterium
AAAGTAAAAAAAGTAAAAGAAGTATGTAAAAAATTGTTTCATGTGCTTGTTATCGCTACTTGAGTAGCATTGATGATGCAAAGGTAAATGCTTTTTCTGAAAATGCAAGAGCTAATAACATTTTTTTATTCCTCTGTCACTAATTTTTCAAAATAATTAGCACGAATCATTTTATCGGACAGCCTTTGCGCCTCTTTGGGTTGAATAGGACGGTGCTTCCAAGCATCTTTTTCTAACAAATTGACGCCAAAACCTTTCCAATAATACGACTCACAATCCAAAATATGCAACAAAGTGGGATAAATATCCATCTGACAAATGGTATCCGTTATCATTACTTTTTGCTCGATGCGAGGAGAATAAATAATCAGAGGAATGTACTCGCCTATTTCATCAAAGCCCAACTGCAACTCTTGGTTCAATTGCTTAAAATTATTTCTGGTTTTATAGCTCAACACATTGTGATCGCCCGTAATAACCACGGTAGACGAATGCGTTTGAGGATCGTTGGCAATAGCCGATAAAATTCGGCCCAAATGCTTGTCCATGTATTTTACGGAGTTCAAGTAGCGATAAATATCATCGGGCATGCCGTCTACGGCAGGATACGTATTTACAGGACACTTCTGAAAGGGCGCATGCATGGTCATGGTCAATGACAGGATATAATCGTGTTGCGATTTAACTGCGTCTAATTGGGCAAACATCTTGGAATCCAGCCAACTGGGCACAACATAAGCTTGTTGTATACCATAGGCCTCGTTCATAAACTTCTGATTCCAGTACGACAAACTCAACGCTACCACAATGCCGGGATTTTGATACAAATGGCTAATGGCCGGATACGTATGCTGAGGATAGCGGAAACAAGTGGCACCATCGGTAAGGGGGAGCAAACCTGTGTTCACAATCATCTGCCCATCGGCAGACACACCATGCCTTACCTGCGACTGCACCTTGTTGGCATACAACAAAGAGGGAGTATCCTGAATAAATTGATACAAATTAGGAGTCACCTCTGGCGTAATGGTCCAGGATTCAAAACTTTCTATCAACAACACAATGAGTGGAGTGGCAGGTGTACAATTCACGTTGGGTGGTTGCACATACAAGTGTGCTTGTTCCGACTCTATCGTCGTCATTTCATAAGTTTCCTTTTCAAAAGGCATCAAGACCAACTCTTTGACCTGAAAAATAAGCGAGTGCAACACGGATACATTGCGCACATAATTTTCTGTAGTAAAACCAAGGTACGATGCGTCGCCAAACTTGGCATAAGGATTAAAGACATGCTTGTGCGTACAAACAGGGCGCACACACTCCAATTTTCGGTGAATGCCGTAACATCCTACCCCATTCAACAAAAACGACACGGCCAAAGCAATCAAAAAGGCCTGAAAATGCGTTTGTTTGCTGTAAAACAAATACACCACAATCCCTAATACCAACGTAGGCAACAAAAGCACCCAGTCGATGGCGTGATTGAAAAGCCAAATACTATCCCAAACGCCTGCCATATTCCCTACCATGGTAAGCGAATACTTCTCTATGAAAATGGAGTTTGACCGAAAATAAATTAGTTCTGCCATCGACCAAAAACCAACAAGGGCAGAAACGGGCAAAACCCAATACTTTTGTGGGGTTATCAACCAAAAAGAGGCAAAGAAAATGGCTATACAGGCTTTGAGTAACATCGACACCAGATAAATAGGTTCAAACGATGCCTCGCTGTACACAATGCTATGAAACGATACGCATTGCGCAAAAATAGTCACTGCAAACACCGCCGCAATAACGTAGGTGGCGCATTTACATGCTTGCGTTTTACTACGCAACGCTAACCATTTAGTCCACAACTGTTTCATTCCTTCTTATCTTTCGCCTTGTTTAGCAACTTACATATCATTCCATGTACTGGTTTGTAGGCCATGGCTAGCAAAATGGAAATTAGCAAATAGAGAAAAATACTAAGCATAGTTTGAGGATGTATCTTTCCTAAAAATACCATGCGCACAATGGGATGAATAGCATAAATAAAGGCAGATATTGAGCCTAAATAAATTACCAGTTGGTGGCTATACTTTAATTTTTTAAGCAATTCGCAACCATATATGGCCAAAGCAATGGATACCACGGGCGTAAAAAGCCATAAATAGGCATTCACATTCGCATAAATCAGCAAAGCTGATCCCACGATAAACATCAAAAGATTCTTCCAATACGCCTCAAATACAATGCTCAAGTTGTACCTTGCATACAAGATTCCCAAAGAAAAAGGCAAGAACCAACCCAAACATTGATGGCGAATAAAATAAAGCAAGGGGTATTGTTGGTCGTAATAAATGCATAGCACCATGGCTACCAACGACACCACATTGACTACCAATAGCGGAAGAATGGATTTCTTAAAGAAAAAGAGGTAATAGCAAAGGTACAATTGCACCATCAAGCCAAAAAACCAATAAATACCAGGGGTTATTTGATTGGGCCAAAAGTTGGCTACTAGGCACAAATGCGAAAGCGCCTGCCAAACAGAAGTTTGTGTTCCAAAACATAAATAGCTAACCAAAATGTAGCATAGGTAGGGTAAAAATAGCAGTAATAATATCTTTTTTACCTGATATTTCATAAACTGAAAAAAGGATTCGCCTGCTGCAGAACCCCCTATTTCGTATTTACGCACCAATCCATAGCCACTCAAAAACAAAAAGGCAACAACCCCATACCAACCCAAATACGATAGGATATCCAACCAAAGGGTATCCGAGAAAGTATGCAGACTATTCAAAAATCCACTCGCATTGTGGGGATGGTAGAAAAATTCATTCTCCTTTAAGGGATGAAAAATGTGAATCAAATTATGCAGCACAATTAGTACAATGGCCACGCCTCGCATGGAGTTAGAATCGGACGTACTGATGATGTGCTTTTGCATACCTGTTCTATTTTTTATCGGGGGTCTTTTTTGACGAAAAGTTGCCCACCATCCATGGAGCATAACGCAAGATGCCTTGCGAAATAACCGTTAAGATAAGCACTACAACGATAAACAACGGGAAAATAAACCAACCGCTGTTGCACAACAGGTTCAATCTGCTTAGTGCAGCAAGAATAACCAACAACAAACCGGTATTGAGGTAGTAATAGGTAAGTGAATTTCGGCCAATGTACGACATCCATTTTACCCCTTCGGGTATTGATTTTACAATCGATACCATCATCCAAATACCCAAAGTAGACAAGCATAAGAAGGACATCACCCCTACAGCAGACACATCGCCTGCTTTCATCGAATAAAAGAATACCGAATTTCGTAGCCAGAAATAATCCAAGCAAACAAACAAGAAATACACGATTGTTGACACAATAGCCTGCCATCCAATTCGTTGCGATAATTTTTGCTCGTATTTCTTGTACAAGATGCCCATGTACAAATAAATCAACGAGATAAGTCCGTAGTGTGCGTACCAAGGGATGGGCGCATGGGTGTACTGCGTTGCCAAAAATCCGACCACAGCCAGTAAAACACAGGTAATGCCTAAAGCAATCAGGTTCTTGATGTATTTAATGCAAATGGCCAATGTTATTTTTGATACCGCCAATGCTGCAACAAACCAGCTTGCGTATCCGCCCAATATTTCGTATGCCATGGTAGAAAACGAAATTTCGGTACCATGTGCAAGATGCTTCGGAATAAAGATAATGGTGGTAAACAAGAAATAAGGAAACAACAATTTTTTGACAATAGAGGTCATTGTCTTCTTAAAATTGAACGTCTCTATTTTGGTCAAGTAGCCAGATATAAAGAAGAACACTAACAGCCTGGTGGGGCTCATTAAGTTTAAGAACGTATTGGTTCTTCCCGTATACAAAGTAACCGTATGCGAGAATATAACCATTAGCATGCAAATGCACTTGCCATAGTCTAACCACGACACTCTTTTTAATTCACTCATTGCCTTAAAGTTTTGAAGCTAACGTTGCATTTATTTTTTTTCGTTCCTTGTCAAAAAAATAACCGTACTTATTAAAATACTTGCACACTGATTTTATATGGCAAAGCAACATCTTTTTACTTTTGTACGATGCTCTCTCGTGGTTATGCACAATGGTTACCGCAGGGAAATACATCGTTTTACATACCTTATGAAAGCGGCGACTTAAGTCCAAATCTTCGCAATACATAAAGAATCGTTCGTCAAAATACAGGTTGTTTTTGGCAACATCGGCAATACGCAAAAACATAAAACAACCCGACAAAAAAGGAACATTCATTTCCTTATCATAGCCCGTACTCCTCAATTCAAAGGCCTCATCCCTATTTTTTACCCATTTCCATGCAGGCAAAAAGCGACGCAGAAACAAATTAAAAGGAGTGGGCAACTTCTTGCACAAATACTGCAATTCACCATTGGGATAGGTAATTTTGGGCATCACCCAACCCGCATCTTGGTGTGCATCCATGTAATTGGCCAGTTCTTGTAAGGCTTGTGGCGCAAATTCAATATCCGGATTTAACACCACATGATAGGTACTCCCGCATTCCACAGCCTTACGCATAGCAATGTTATGCGCATGACCATAACCCGTATTGGCATTTTCGATGTACTCGATGCAGGGCAGGTATTGTTTTACCCAATCATTCTCTGGCATTGGATAATTGTCTATTACCCACAACTTATCTACACTATTCGATGCCTTTACGCAATCCAATAGTGTTTGGAGCATGTTACGTTTTGTTTTGTATAAAACAACAGAAGCGGTTATCATCCTATCATCTTTACCTTTTAATGAAACCTACGCCATATCTGACACAAGAACCTGAATCGATAAGCTAGTTTAAAATACAAACTATTAGGGCTTTTTTCTAAAACAGGCGATACGTTATTGGCATGTGTTCGATACAAATGCAAGGGTTCAGCCAAATAGCAAAACCTTAATTTTTGGAACGACATGCACAACCCTATCCAGTTATCATGACACACACATTTAGGAGGGAGTGGCAATATACCTTGCAAGGCACTTTTTCTGAATGCCATGGTACAACCCCTAAACGGCATCTTGTATAAATTCGTTAGAAACTTAGGCGAAACGGGATTGGCATCGTACACTTTTTCTTTTATCACCTTGCCATCGGCATCTATCAACGAAAAATTGCACAAGGCATAATCGCATTCTTCCAGTGCCTTTGACATGCTTGCTACCCTGTTATCTGCCCAAATATCGTCTTGATCGCACAAAAAAATGTAATCGCCATTGGCCTGGTTAATGGCATGCTCAAAGTTGAGCGTTGCATACATAAACGACGATAGATACGTACGCTTTTTAGGCTCTTCTTTTGGATGATGAAAAACCTTGATACGGTTATCGTTGTAGGCGGCAACCAATGCTAAGGTGGCATCCTTGGAGCCATCGTCAGAGATAATAACCTCATCGTCTGTACCCAATTGCTTCAAAATGGAATCCAATTGCTGGCAGATGTATTTCTCTCCGTTATATGTGGCAATACATACCGATACCATGGCCTATGATTTCGATTTTTTTAATTTATTTTCTAGCTTAAACAAGCATTTATAGTACAAAAATGCAAAGGGCGCTATCAATGTACAACGAGTATGCAACAATCGATATTGACGGTAGCACTTTTTTAGATACTGCCAACGTTGCTTAAGCGTAATAGAAGGATTCGCCCCTACCACATTATATCCATGCTGGCGGTAAAGCATGGTAGGTTTAAAGAGCGTATCCACTTTACCACCGTCTAACCAAACCTTACGAGCCACCCACGAATCGTGCATTTCGATAAAGGAAGGGAAAGGAAGGGCATTCTCTTTTGCCTTTTTGTTTCCCATCAGCGTACAACCTGTTATGCAATTACACAACAAAGCATATTGAATTCGTGCATGAATGATTTGCGGCGAACTCTTGCTGATAGCAAACATCGAATCGTGCAATTTGTTCAATTCGCCATCTACCACCTGCAGATCGGTATGCACCACAACAGGGCAATCGGCGCCTTTTTCTTGCTCTATGGACTGCAATTTCTCCAATGTCTCTGCCACCTTAAACGGCAACCAAACATCATCCTGATCGCAAAACATAAAATAATCGGCATCGGACGCACACATCAACTCCTCGAACGACTTGATGACTCCCACATTGCACACATTGTCTTTATTGATCCAGGTTATTTTATCGGGATATTGCACAGCGTATTTTTCGATAATAGCCGCGGTGGAATCTTTAGAGCCATCGTCGCGAATCAACAAGCGCCAATCGGTATAGGTTTGAGCAAGAATCGAATTGATTTGTTCTTCTAAAAACCTTTCACCGTTGTAGGTTGATAACAATATGTCAATTTTCGAACACATATTCCTTCTTCCAAAAAATTCTACATTTGTTTAGTGTATCCTTGATAATCTCGCTCTTGGAACGATGAACCAAAGAAAATACGGTTTGAGGAGCATTCACGCCCGATACGGACTGTTCCACTTTTCTGTACAACACAAAACTGATTAGGCAAATATACATGGTAAAAATACCATACGATAACTGTTTGCATATTTTTTCTTCAATTTTGTCTAGGTTACACAAGATATAGAACAAAAAGATGGGTATAAAATAAGATCGAACCCTATTGAGCAAAAACCAATATTTTACCAATAAAACCACCATGGCAAACGCCACAAACACAAAGCGAGCGGTAAAACTGGTGGATGCTGCTTTTCTGGTAATTAAAAACAACAACACAGAGAGCAACACATACACCACATAAATAGCTTGCATCGAATCGGCCACCAACAAGTGGTGCACAATGGACTTAATGGCAGAACTATTTCCAAAACTTTGCAGCAACAGCACAATCAATTTCTCTCTGGGGAACAAG
>JAGCMZ010000108.1 GCA_017646225.1 Paludibacteraceae bacterium
AATCATACCCACAAACTGGGCTTGTCTAACGTTGTTAAACACAATGCCTGCGCCATCTACTCCAAACAACATACCTGCCAACAAGAATAGCAACAAGGCAGGAATACCAAATCTACCGCCAAATTTGGTAATGAGAATGCTACTAAATATAAGGATTGACCCTATTAGTAGGATGTTTTCTGATGTTAAGAAGGTCATGGCTGAATGGCTGAATCGTTTAATCGGATGCAAAGGTACAACGATTTTGCGGATTGTCGTGCGGAGTTAGGATTTTTTATAAAATAGAATTCTTTCTGCATTAGGAAATATCGGCAATATCAGTTACTTTTGTAGTATTATTGTATAATTGTTTCATTACATGATTCAAATTCCTATTATCAACAAAAGCAACAACGAGTTGCCTGCATACGCTACCGACCTATCGGCTGGCATGGATTTACGTGCTTTTTTAAGCGAACCTGTAGAGTTAAAACCTTTGGAGAGAAAACTGATCCCAACAGGTTTGTTCATTGAATTGCCCGCTGGTTACGAGGCACAAATTCGTCCACGCAGCGGTTTGGCGCTAAAAAAAGGCATTACCGTGTTGAATACACCAGGTACCATTGATGCCGATTACAGAGGCGAAATTGGTGTTATTTTAATCAACCTATCTAACGAGCCTTTTGTTATTGAAAACGGCGAACGCATTTGCCAAATGGTAATTGCTCAACATGCTACCGCTTCTTGGTGCTTGGTGGATGCGCTTTCTGAAACAGAACGCGGCGAAGGTGGTTTTGGACATACCGGTAAAAAGTGAGAAAACAGTTACTATACATCGCTTTCTTGTTCTGCTGTTGTATGCCGTCTGTTTGGGCGGCCAAGCATACAGCAGAACGCTTGTTTTATACTACTGAGTTTGACAGCCTGTTTATGGAAGGCTTGTGCTACATGCATGCCGACAGCCTGACCATGGCACAAAATCGTTTTGAGACCTGTGCCAAGATGCAGCCCAAAAGTGCAGCGGTGGCTTTTCAGCTATCGTCGCTTTATGCCCTTCAACAAGACACTGTCCGCAGCATCGACCAACTAAAAAAGGCCACCAAACTCAACCCCAACAACTATTACTACCAAACCAGTTTGGCCGAAATTTATACCGACCAGTCGAATTACAAAGAGGCGGTAAAAATTTACAAAAAGCTTACATCTTTATTTCCCGATAAGGATTATCCTTTTTACATGCTTAGCCGATGCTACTACATGATGGGCGATTATAAAAAGAGCATTCAAGCGTACACCCAACTGGAAAAACGCATTGGCGTGAATCCCGAAATATCGATAGAGAAAATTCTTGCCATTGCTTTGAGTGGCGATATGGAAGGAGTTGAAGAAGCTTTCCAGGTTTTGCATCAAAAGTTCCCCATGAACGATGAGTTGTACTTTAAAGAGGGGACTCTTTACTACAATTTGTTTGATAACGTAGAAAAATCGATTGTTTGTTTTGAGAAGACTTTGTCCATTAATCCCGACCATGCCGATGCCTTGCGTTACGCCTGCGACCTGTACGACCGAATGGGTGAAAAAGCAAAGGTAGACGAAACCATGGTTCGCATTTTTGGAAGCAAAAGCATACCTTGGAACGAGAAAAAAGAACTGCTAAAAATTGCGCTGAACTATTACAAGCCACGCCCCAACTACACGGACATTATGTCTACCATTTTCAAAAAAATGGTGATGGCTGATAGCGGAAACGAGGAGATATGGGCTGTTTACTACGAGTTCCTGGTAATGACCAACAACAAAGAAGAGGCGTTTGATACCATGAATGCGTGCATTGAAATAATGCCTACTTGCGAAACATGCCACATGGAACGTTACACATTGAGTGAACAAATACGCAATACCCAAGAAAGAGAGCAACTGTTGGATGAAACCCTTATGGCGCTGCCCAACCATCCGCTCTTTTTGTGTAGCAAGGCCATATTTAGGTACACAGAAAAAGACCCCTTGTGGGAAGCATACGCTCTGCGAAGCGTAGAAAACATTAACGACTCTACGCACAAGGCCATAGGCGCTTATGTTTACGGAACGATAGGCACCATGTATGGCGAGAGCGACCGACTAAAAGAAGGTGCCAAGTACACCGGAAAAGCATACGAACTGGATCCAGAAGACCCCACCACCGCCAATAACTATGCTTTCTATTTAGCGTTGCTAGAAGAAGACCTAGAAAAAGCTGCCGAAATTAGCTACAAAGTAATTCAAAAAGAACCTTTGGTAAGTTCGTATTTGCATACCTACGCCTACATTTTAATGAAGTTAGGCAAACTGGAGTTTGCAAAGTTCTACATGCACCAAGCCATTGAATACGACAACCAAGAACATTACGACATTTATCACGATTATGCCAAACTATTGGAACAATTGGGCGAAAAAGAAGAAGCACAAAAAATGTTCCAACTATCAAAAGAAATAAAACAAAATGAAAAACAAAATCCTTAAAACCCTTGCTATTGTTGCCAGTGCAACTTTGTTGCTTTTGATGAGCTGTAAAACCACCCAACAGCAACAACAGGTTACCACCAAAGAAACGGTACCTGCCATCGATACCATTGCGCTTGCTAAAACGTATCACCAAAGCATTACCAGCATGAGCGCTCAATACAAAATGCAGCTTTTTGGTAACCAACTCTTATCTGTGAGCGGAACCATCGAATCGATTACCGACAAAGAACTGATGCTAACGGCAAAAATGCTACTAGGCATTGAAGTATTGCGCATTTACTGCACACCTACCAGAGCTATCTTGATAGATAGATTGGGTCGTAGGGTATGCGATATGCCTTTTGAGCAATTGGAACCCGAATTGGGAACCGATTTTTATGGTTTGCAAGGAATCATTACCAACCGCTTGTTTGACCCAGGCCACAACAACTACGCCGATTTTACGTTGGACGTAATAGATGGCAACTGGCTGCTTACCCATAACGGCAAATACCAAACCGAGTTTTTGATTCAAGGGGGCAGTTTCTTGCAACGTACCATTATTCGCTCTATCGAAAAAGGCGATTATGTTATGGCTACATATTCGGCACCCACTAGCCACAACGGATGGTTGTATCCATCGAAAGTACAAGGGGTATACCATTCTAAAGAAAGAAACAACAGCGTGGATGTAACCCTTCAGAACATTTCATTCAACCAATTAAATACAGTAAACTTTGAGGTTCCTACCGGTTATAAAACCGTAACTGTAGACGAACTAAAAAAACAATTATTGAGTTTATAAGGCATGAAACGATTATTTTTTGTACTCACTTTGATAGGATGTTGCTTGTGGAACGTACAAGCACAATCGGTATCGGAATTAAAAAAGCGCAAAGAGAATGCCTTAAAGAATTTGGAGGTAACCAGCAACCTAATTTCCGAGACATCAAAAAGCAAGACATTAAATATCAACCAATTAAACATACTTACTGCGCAAATCAAAGAGCAACAAAAACTGATTAATACCATTAATTCAGAAGTAATTGCCATTAACAAACAAATGCGCAAACTTCGTGGCGAAGCCAATACCTTACAAAAACAATTAGACGAGCTAAAGGCAGAATACGCCCGACTCATGTATCATTCGTATTATAAGAAAAACAAATACGATGATTTGCTCTTTATTCTTTCGGCCGACGATTTTGCCCAATCGTACAGACGTTGGCGATACATGAAACAATACGCTCAATATTGCGAAAAGAAAGGTGTAGAGATTAAAGACACCAAAACAGCGCTCGATGCTAAATTGAAAGAGGTAGAAGCCATGCGCTTGGAACGTTTGGCTGCTTTAAATGCACAAAAAGCAGAACAAAGCAAGCTAAACAAACAAAAGCAAAAACAAAACGAGCTTATCAACCAGCTTAAAAAGAAAGAGAAAGAGCTGAAAGCCCAACTTAAAAAGCAACAAGACCTTGCCAACAAGTTGAACAAACAAATTGAAGACAAGATTGCTGCCGAAACCAAAAAATCCAGCGCTGGCACCAAAAAAGGACAAAGCAAGGGCAAAACATACGCCCTTACCAAAGAAGAAAAACTGGTATCGGGCAACTTTGAAAAGAACAAAGGCCGTTTGCCTTGGCCCGTAGAAAAAGGCGTTGTAGTGGGTAGTTTTGGTATACAACCCCACCCTGTATTAAAATACGTATCGGTAGACAACAAAGGTCTTTATATACAATGTCCCAAAGGCACCAAAGCAAGGGCTGTATTTGAAGGCGAAGTAACGCAAGTGTTCTCTATTCCTGGCAGTAACAATGCTGTGATTGTAAAACACGGAGCCTACCGTACCGTGTACGCCAACCTCACCAAAGTAGACGTTAAGGTTGGCGACAAGGTAAAGGTAAAACAAAACATTGGTACTGTATTTACCGACCGCGAAAACGACAATAAAACAGAACTTTATTTTCAGGTTTGGAAAGACAAACTGCTCCAAAACCCAGAATTGTGGTTGAGTCGTTAAGGCTTAAGGAGTAACCTGCCATTTTTTAGCTTTCAGCAATTCTTTGCTTGAAACGGGAAAAGACAAGTGCCTACCGCCGTTCTTTTCGAACAATTCAAAATACAAGGTACGTTGCTTGGGCAGGGTAAAGCGCTGAAAAAACAACACCCTTTCTTGCAAGTGTTGCGCTGGCAATGTATTGGGTACACTATCCGAACAATAGGTATAAAAGGGAGTAATCTCGGTTTCTTG
>JAGCMZ010000109.1 GCA_017646225.1 Paludibacteraceae bacterium
ATGCCGTAAATTAGGTTTACCTGTGGGCGAGCAAAATCAAACATCAACGACGATAGTTTATCGCCTATCCAAAATACACCCCATAGTGCCACAGCAATGCCAATACCCAGTAGAATATCTACCCACCCCATACAAATGCCTTTAAGGCAGGTTTTGTCTGCCCATAGCGAATACGTGGTGAGAATCATGCCCGAAATGGTCATGGTTATCCAAAAATTGACATAGGGCGCAGTCCAGGGCGAAAACATAATCCCCCATAGCACGGTGGCAATGCCAATGCCCAATACAGGTTTTATCCAGGTAGACACTTGACGCATCGTTATTAAGCAATAAATTTAGACACGATTAATGCAATAGATAAAACTACCGAAAATGCCATTTGAAGTTGAGCAGCTTGCATATCTAACATGGCAATGGCATTGATATCTTGATAGCCTTTTAACATGGTTTTTGCACATTTTATAGCCATAGGCACGGTAAGTAACACCAACACCGTTGGCCACGCAAAAACACCCATTATCACACAAGCCAGAATCCAGATATAGGGGAAAGTAACCTCAAAAGCATACAACCACGCTGCACTCTTTTTACCCATGCACATGGCCATGGTAACAATACCTGCACGTTTGTCGGTATTCATATCGCGTGTATTGTTGGCATGCAAAATGCCATCGGTAATAAGCCCTACGGGCAAGGCTATGTAAAGCACGCTCCAATCGATCATACCTGTAATGGCATACGATGTACCAATGGTAGGCAAAAACGCAAAGGTCATAAGAATATCCAAATCGCCCAAAGCGTTGTATTTAAGTAGCGGATATAGCAACATACACACAGCACCTGCAAGGCCTATCCACAAAATAGGAAGCCCAGTACAAAGCAAAATACCTACGCCAGATAATACAGACACCACCAACATACCAATAGCAAAATTACGTATCTCGCTAGCCTGAAACTGACCACTGGTAATAGAAGTAGCACCAAAAGTATCGGTGTCGTCTACTTTCTTTTTAAAATCAAAATAATCGCTCCACAAATTGCCCGTTACATGGAACAATACCATACCAATCAAAGTCCAAACCGCCATCCACCAATTGATATTGGCTCCTTGGGCAAATAAATAAGCAATGGAAACAATAATAGGCATGGCCGATGCTGGGAACGACCATGGTCTGGTTGCAATAAACCAATCTTTAAGTGTATGTTTCTTCATATTTTTCTGTTTTCAGCAGACAAAATTACAAAAAAAAAGAGACCAACCGAAGTTGATCTCTATTTTGTTTATTTGAGAGAGGGATTTCATTCCCTGCACCCAGAGAGTTTAAAACAGCTCGAAGAATTTAGGTTTATTTGAGAAAGGGATTTCAAGGCGTGCGCAGTGCGAGAAAGCGGAGTTTACAAAGCGTAAATGAGCATTTCGAGCACAAGCAACAACGCAGAAAGCACCTCTCAAATGAGCCTAAATTATTTTTCAAAGCGGTATGCTAGACCCAAACTCACAAACTCTTTGAATTGGATTTTTTCGTTCCAGCCTTCGCCAACGGTAGAATCGTAACGTGGATTCAACGAAACGCGAGCGGTAAGCCATTTGTAAAGTTTAAAGTCACCTACAATTTCCCAGTCTACTTCAATGCCTTTGTAGTCGGTATAGAAGGCAAGAACGCTAGAAAGGGTAATGTTTTCGTTAAATTCTTGACGATAGTTTACTTTGAAACTAGAACCAAGGTTGAAGGTTTTAAGTTGAGTAATGCCCAACGCTTCGTCGTAGATACCTACGTGTTTGCTAATAGCGTAGTCGTTACGAATATCGTTTACATAGATTAATTTAAAGGCGTATGGGGCAATCATAACCGATAAGTCAATCTTTTTATCGGGATTGTTGTATTTGTAGTCAAAACCAACGGCTGTATTGAAATATACAGGAGCAGCAAAGGCGCTTACTAGTTCGTCGGTATCAATTTTGTAGTTATCAAACAACGTGGTAGATACATCGCCACTCCAAGCTACGTTCCAACCTTTACCCAAAGCATAGCCCATTTTGGTTTCGTAGTAGGTTTTGTCGTCGGTTAAGTGGAACAAACGTCCAGCAAGGTCTTCGGTAAAAGTAGTGGTAACACCGTATTTAAGTTCTACTTTGTTATCCCAAGAGAAACCTTTTTCGCCAGCATAATTCCACCAGCCTTGTACACCAGCTAATACAGATAAATTACTAACGCCACCATTGTGCCAGTTATCGGTAGCATAGTTTTGTGTTGCTTGCAACGATAAATCAACCCCTTTTTTCCATTTTGAAGGTGCCGCTTCTTCTTGCGCCATAGCACATACAGCCATCAACAAAGTGGCTGCTACTAAAAAGATTTTTTTCATACTTCTAATTGTCCTATAATTTGGTTTAGTGATTCTAATTTATGTCTTCTTAAATAGTCTTCGATACCATCTACCACTTTCATGGTAACCGAAGGATCGATAAAGTTAGCGGTACCAATTTCGATAGCCGATGCACCTGCCAAAAAGAATTCAATGGCATCGGTTGCATTCATAATACCACCCAAACCTACAACGGGAATGTTTACCGCTTTGGCAACTTGCCATACCATGCGCAATGCAATGGGTTTTACACAAGGACCCGACATACCTCCAGTAATGGTAGATAGTACAGGTTTGCGTGTTTCGGCATTAATGGCCATGCCCATTAAGGTATTGATAAGCGATACCGAATCGGCACCTTCGGCTTCTACTGCGCGAGCAATTTCGGCAATATCGGTAACGTTGGGCGATAACTTTACAATTAGGGTTTTGTCGTAGGCTTTACGCACCGCACGCACCACTTCGGCTGCCGCTGTACACGAGGTTCCAAATGCCATACCTCCTTGCTTCACATTGGGGCAAGAAATGTTCAATTCTATGGCTGGAATTTTATCCAAATCGTTGATTTTTTCGGTGCATGCCACGTAATCTTCTAGGGTTGCACCCGACACATTTACGATTACATTTGTGTCGTAGTTTTTTACGGTTGGATAAATGTGTTCTATAAAGTAGTCAACACCCTTATTTTGCAGACCCACAGCGTTTAACATGCCGCCATTTACTTCTGCAAGGCGTGGATAAGCATTTCCTTCACGATGGCGAATAGTAGTTCCTTTTACAATTATACCACCCATTCGCGAGAAGTTTACAAAATCTTCAAACTCGGTTCCGTAACCAAAAGTTCCCGACGCGGTCATTACAGGATTACGCAATGACAAGTCGCCTATTTTTACACTTAAATCTACCATGGTAATTCGTTGCTATTAAATACTGGCCCATCGGTACACACGCATTTGTGACCTTCGTGGGTTTGGGTTACACAACATAAACAAGCACCTACTCCGCATGCCATTTTATTCTCTAACGATACTTCGCAGTCGATGTTTTTTTGACGTGCTACTGCTACTACCGCTTTCATCATAGGAGTTGGACCGCACGAATAGATGCGAGCAAAATCAGCATCGTTCCATACACTGTGATTGGTAACAAAACCTTTTTCGCCTTCGCTGCCATCTTCGGTGGTAATAAGCACATCGCCTACCGCTTGATACGCATTTAGAGGCAAAATATCGGCTTTCTTTCTAAAACCTAATAAGAATTGCACCTTGGTACCGTTTTGCGCTAAAAAGCGTCCTAAATGCAAAAGAGGGGCTATACCAACGCCACCACCCACTAATAATACAGGTTTTTGGTTGCTAACAGCAGTTGTAAAGCCATTTCCAAGTGGAAAAACAAGGTTTACCACATCGCCAGCCTTTCTTTCAGCCAACCATGCTGTACCGTCGCCTACTTTTTGAATCAGCAAATCTACTTGATTGGTTTCGGGACGCACATCGTGAATAGAAATGGGACGACGCAAAAATACAGAAGGGGTTTGGTCAATGCGAAGTTCTGCAAACTGACCAGGCAAGATTTCTGGCAAAGTTTGGAACGATAGGGTCATCTTAAAATACGAAGCTGTAACCCATTCATTAGCCACCACTTTGCCATCTAATTGAAACTTTTTAGCCATCTTTTTAGCAAATGTTTATTATTTGCCACAAAAGTAGTAAAAATTTGCTAAATACGTATATTTGTTTAGTTGTTTAGTCGTTTAGGCGTTGAGGCGATTCAATCTGACGACATTTGGTGGAGGTCGGAAAAAGATTTATATGTGCAAAAACGTTAAGCAAAATGTGTTGTTTGAGCGAAGCGAGTTCACATTTTGTAGTTTTTGTATGTGTAATTATTCCATGTTTTTTCTC
>JAGCMZ010000110.1 GCA_017646225.1 Paludibacteraceae bacterium
GCTGCCGACATTATTAAGGTAGCCATGATTGCCATCGATAAAGCTTTTTTGGCCGAAAATTTACGCTCGCAAATGATACTGCAAGTACACGACGAATTAAATTTTAACGTTTACCCCGACGAGCTGGAAAAAGTGAAAAACATCGTTTGTAGGGAGATGAGCCGCGCAATTGAGCTACAAGTTCCGCTCATTGCCGACTGCGGAGTAGGCAAGAATTGGTTGGAGGCGCACTAAGTTTACCCACCAAGGCGTATCTTTTGAGTTTTTTTATTACCTTTGCGGAGTTTTTTGTCGAAAGAAATATGAAAAAACTTGCACTTTTACTTGGGATAATGGGAATGAGTTTGGCATCATTTGCACAAACATTGGAACCCATTAAATACGGTGACTTTGAGAGTTGGACTACCCGCGAAATTGAAGAATCGGGCATTATCGGCGGTAAAACCAAATTGTTGTATGTAGTAGGCCCTCAAGCCTATATCAAGGGCAATAAACCTTACAACTACAAAGCCAATACTCCTTGGACCATGTCGAATGCCTACGCAAAAGTAGCCGGCATTCACAAAGGCAGTAACACCGTGCAACCCGAAAAAAGAGGCAATGGACGTTGTGCCAGATTGGATACCAAAATGGAAGATGTGACTGTTCTTGGTTTTATTGATATTTCGGTATTGGTATCGGGTAGTATGTTTTTGGGGCAAACCATTGAACCCATTACAGGCACCGGAGACCCCTATAAAAACCTTAACTTTGGTATGCCTTTTACCCGCAAACCCAAAGCCTTGGTATTGGACTACAAATGCCGTATCTCTAAGAACAATTACGTAATGAAATACCCTGGCGTAGGGTCTAAACGCATTGACGGCATTCAAGATAAAGCAGAATTTTTTGTATACCTTCAAAAACGCTGGGAAGATGCCGATGGCAACATTCACGCCCTACGCATTGGTACCGCTCGCGAACAATTGAGCCACGACGTAAACGAATGGGTGAATGGTCATCGTGTAGAAATTCACTACGGTGATATTACCAAAACCAGTTACTACAAAAAATTTATGCACCTAAACGGCCCTTACAGAGCCATGAACAGCAAAGGTAAAATTGTTCCTATTATAGAAGAAGGCTGGGGATCGCCCGACGATACTCCTACCCACGTTATTCTGATGATTACAGCGGGTAATCAAGGCGCCTTTATTGGCACCATTGGTAACACCCTTTGGGTGGATAATGTTTGTTGGGAATTTTAGTGCAAACCGAGCGCAATATCCCAAACTGGTTTTGGGATATTTCTATCGAAAGTATTTTATAAAGACAAGTTTACTTGGATTTATAAAATGATTGAAGATAGAATCCCAATTTGAAAAATTGGGTATTGCCGAGGTGCCGCCTAAAATCATGAGCGAATGCGAATAATTTTAATAATAAAAGGCATGAGCGAATGCGAATAATTTTATTCATAACATAATTCTCGGTTAGTCGATTAGTCGATTTACCGATTAGTCAAAATAATATGAGTTTAGATCAATTTAATTTTCTACTACTAATCATGGCCATTACAGGCCTAGTGGTATTTGTAGCGCTTTACTTTGTAGAGGCCGGCTACGGCAAAATGATTAACGACAAGTGGGGACCTGCCATTAACAACAAAGTGGCATGGGTTATTATGGAATGCCCCGTTTTCTTTGTCATGCTGTACCTATGGGGCATGAGCGACAGACGATTTGAAATCGCTCCCCTGGCTATGTTTCTGATTTTTCAGTCGCACTATTTTCAACGTTCGTTTATCTTCCCTTGCCTATTAAAAGGCAAAAGCAAGATGCCCATTGTAATTATGATGATGGGATTCATCTTTAACATGATAAACGGATCGATTCAAGGTTACTGGATTTTCTACCTATCGCCTGCCGATATGTACACAGCCGATTGGTTGACCACTCCTCAATTTATTATTGGTACTTGCATTTTTATTATTGGTTTCATTATCAATTTGCACTCCGATTACGTTATTCGTCACCTACGCAAACCCGGCGATACCAAGCACTACTTGCCTAAAAAAGGCATGTACAAATACGTTACCTCTGCCAACTATTTTGGCGAAATTTTGGAGTGGACAGGTTTTGCCGTACTAACATGGTCGTACGCAGGTACTATTTTCTTGTGGTGGACCTGCGCTAACCTAGTGCCACGTGCCCACGCTATTTACAAAAAATACAGCGTAGAATTTGCCGACGAATTCGACAAAAAGAAACTAAAAAGAGTTATTCCATTTATATATTAGTCGCTACGCGACGACAAATCGGTTAATCGGTCAATCGGCTAATCGATTCTTAAAATGAACTTATAACAATCTTCGATTAGTCGGTTAGTCGATTAGTCGATTCATCAATAAAATATGAGCAAGCTATTTACTCCCTATCAATTAGGGCCTATTACCTTAAGAAACCGTACCATTCGTTCGGCTGCATTCGAAAACATGTGCTATGGCAACAAACCATCGCAAGACCTTTTTGACTACCACACCAGCGTAGCAAAAGGGGGCATTGGTATGACTACCATTGCTTATTGTGCGGTAAATCGCAGTGGCGTATCGTTCGATGGCCAATTGTGGATGCGCGAAGAAATTATCCCCGACTTAAAGAAACTAACCGATGCTATCCACGCCGAAGGCGCAAAAGCAAGCATTCAGTTGGGACACTGTGGCAACATGACCCACTATTATACCTGTGGTTGCATGCCTGTGGGCCCATCGAGCGGTTTTAACTTATACTCTCCTACCTTGGTGCGCGGCTTGAAAGTAGCCGAAATCAAGGCTTTGGTAAAAGACTTTGGTAAAGCGGTAAACATGTGCCGCGAAGCAGGTTTTGATTGCGTTGAAATTCACGCGGGTCATGGTTACTTGATTTCGCAATTCTTGTCGCCTTATACCAACAAACGCCGCGACGAATACGGTGGTTCGCTAGACAACCGCATGCGTTTTATGCGCGAAGTGTTGGCCGAAGTAATGGCAGCTGCTAAAGACGACATGGCTGTAGTAGTTAAAACCAAC
>JAGCMZ010000111.1 GCA_017646225.1 Paludibacteraceae bacterium
GAGAAAAAACATGGAATAATTACACATACAAAAACTACAAAATGTGAACTCGCTTCGCTCAAACAACACATTTTGCTTAACGTTTTTGCACATATAAATCTTTTTCCGACCTCCACCAAATGTCGTCAGATTGAATCGCCTAAACGCCTCAACGACTAAACGATTAAACATCGCGCAGCGATTTTGTTTCGGCCTGTCGAAGGGTGTTTGAGCATAATAAAAGCGGGCACTTCAGTGACCGCTTTCTATTTTAGCGCAATATACAAGCGACTAGTGACAATTGACAGTCATTAAATAGCGTTCGGCTTCGATGGCGGCTTTGCAACCACTGCCTGCCGAGGTAATGGCTTGACGGTAGGTTGGGTCGGCTACGTCGCCTGCTGCAAAAATACCTTCGATGTTGGTTTTGGGCGATGAACCTTGGGTGATGATGTAGCCAACTTCGTCGGTTTCTATGTATGGTTTAAATACTTTAGAGTTGGGTTGGTGACCAATGGCCAAAAAGAAACCGTCAATATCAATGTGTACATTTTCTTCGCCTTCTTCGCCTTTGTTTTTAACCAAGTTGGCGCCTTCTACAACGCCATCGCCCGTAAGGCCTACGGTTTGGTGCTTGTACAAAATGGTAATGTTTTCTTTGTTTTTAACATGGTCTTGCATTACTTGCGATGCGCGCAATACATCGCGACGCACAATTAAATAAACGTGTTTACAAAGCGATGCAAGGTACATGGCTTCTTCGCAAGCGGTATCGCCACCACCTACGACTGCCACTACTTTCTTTCTGTAAAAGAACCCGTCGCAAGTTGCACATGCCGAAACTCCCGATCCTGCGTATTTGGCTTCGTCTTCCAATCCTAGGTATTTGGCCGATGCGCCAGTGGCGATAATAACGGTGTGTGCCAAAAGGGTGGTAGTGCCGTCGATGGTTACTTTGTATGGCTTTTCAGAAAAGTCTACTTCGGTAGCAATGCCCCAACGAATGTCAGCACCAAAGCGCAAGGCTTGTTGACGCAAATCGTCCATCATTTGCACGCCTGTGGTTCCTTGTGGGTAACCCGGAAAATTTTCAATTTCGGTAGTGGTGGTTAATTGTCCGCCAGGTTGAATACCTTCGTACACCACTGGATTTAGTCCAGCACGTGATGCATAAATAGCAGCGGTAAGTCCGGCAGGGCCCGAACCCAATATAAGGCAGTTTAAAATGTTTTGTTCCATGGTATTTTATCGGATGTCTATAATTTGTGCTTTGGGATATTTCTTTAAATCAAAAATCAACTCTTTTTCGCTAAAGTTTTTATTGGTGTCGATTTTTAAAATATCGATGGTGTTGGTCATGCCGTTTTTGCCGTAGGTGGTAATTTGCAAGGGGCAGTAATTGCTCAAGTCTATTTTTAGCGATAGACGATGAAAATCTTCTGCCTTGTCTTCGGGGTACAAACTAACGATGGCAATTTTTTTACCATTTTCTGTGCTGTATTCGGGCTTGGGAATTTGGTATCCCTCGCTGTACATGCTCATAATTTGGGTAGGGTCCATGTCGCTAATTTCGCTTTCGGCAGGACTGCTGATGGTAATTTCGTTTACATCGGGTTGGTAGATGTACAAATTGGTGCCATCAAAGTTCATGGTAGCGAACGATGTACTAAGTACAAAACGTTTATCGCGTGTTTTTAGGTTGCCATTTACCGATGTTTGTTGTCCCGTTTGAGCATCGTCGATGCTAATTTTGAGCGACATTTCGGTGCCGGTTGATTGCTTGTAAAGGTTCGATGTTTTGTCGAGCAAAGCAACGGCTTCTTCGTTTACTTCGGCAAAAAGCAAGGTTGCAAAGCAACACAAAAGGGCAATGATTCCAAATTTCTTCATATTATTTCTTTTTCTGTACCGACCATCCAAATTTGCCGATACGGTTTCCTAACTGATAGTATTGACCATGGCTGTAGGCCAAAAGTTTAGCGGCTTCTAGGTCGAAAGCATCAGTTTCTGGATTGATGTACTTGGTATCTGCTTGAATGTTCACTACTTTGGCAATGAACATATCGTGCGTGCCTAATTCTTTAATTTCTACTACCTCGCATTCAATGTTTAGGGGCGACTCTACAATAATAGGCGCTTTAACACATTGAGCAGGCGCAGCGGTTAATTTCATTTCGGCAAATTTGTTCACATCTTTGCCCGATTTAACTCCGCACCAGTCGGTAGCGTATGCCAATGCCTCTGTAGTTAGGTTGAGTACAAAACAACCACTGTTTTTAATTAAGTTGTACGAGTGGCGCGATTTGCGTACCGAGATATAACACATAGCAGGGTCGGAGCAGATGGTACCTGTCCAACTAACGGTAATGATGTTATAATCTTTGGGTGTTTCGCCACAACTTACCATAAGGGCTGGCAAGGGGTAGATCAGCGTGCCGGGTTTCCAGTTTACTTTGCTCATTTTATGATACAATCTTCGCGGTTAATAACTCGTTCGCAGTAGTGGCATTTTACCAATCCTTTTTCGGCATCAATCAAATGGAATCGAGTGGTAACGTGTTCTTTGTTGGTTACGCACATAGGATTTACGCATTGCAGTACATCGACAATATCATCAGGCATAGAAAGTCTAACTTTTTCTACTACCTGAAAATCTTTGATGATGCTAATATGGGCGTTGGGTGCTAAAATAGCCAGTTTGTTCAATTCTTCGGGTTGCAAATATCTATCAGCAATTTTTAAAACA
>JAGCMZ010000112.1 GCA_017646225.1 Paludibacteraceae bacterium
AAAGCCACGTACAAGTAAGCTTTGATGCGCCCGAGTTTACCGCCGATGTAGATGCTACGGGTGTGCTACGCGTATTGGAAGCTGTACGCCAATGCGGCCTTACCGAAACTTGCCGCATTTACCAAGCTTCTACCAGCGAATTGTATGGCAAGGTAGAAGAAGTGCCCCACAACGAAAACACCCCTTTCCACCCCTATAGCCCTTACGCTGTGGCTAAATTGTATGGTTTTTGGATTGTAAAAGAATACCGCGAAGCGTACAACATGTTCTGCTGTTCGGGTATTTTGTTCAACCACGAATCGGAACGCCGTGGCGAAACCTTTGTAACCCGTAAAATTACCTTGGCAGCTGCTCGCATTGCCCAAGGCAAACAAGATAAATTGTACTTAGGTAACCTATCATCGCTACGCGACTGGGGCTATGCCAAAGACTATGTAGAGTGCATGTGGTTGATTCTACAACACGATAAACCTGAAGATTTTGTGATTGCCACAGGCGAACAACACTCGGTGCGCGAGTTCTGCTACCTTGCTTTCAAACACGCTGGTATTGAACTAGAATTCGTAGGTGAAGAAGAAAACGAAAAAGGCATAGATAAAGCTACAGGTCGTGTGCTTGTAGAAGTTTCACCCGATTTTTACCGACCTACCGACGTGGTAAACCTTTGGGGTGACCCATCCAAAGCCAAACGCGAACTAGGTTGGGACCCTACCAAACGCACCTCGTTCAGCGAATTGGTAGAACTCATGGTAAAACACGACATGGAAAAAGTAGCCGTAGAACGCGCAGCAGAGCATGTGCGTACTAATCTTGCTGAATATCTAGAACGTGGTATTGTAAAATAGTCGGTACAACCTCCGACTAATCGACTAATCGACTAATCGGTTAATCGATAGAGAATTTAATTAAAGTTATTCATTAAATATAATGGTGTAAGGTTATATCGATTCACCGATTCACCGATTCACCGATTCACCGATTCACCGATAATGGAATTATCATCAAAGATCTACGTCGCTGGTCACCGAGGCATGGTGGGGAGTGCCATTGTACGCGAATTGCAGCGTCAAGGATACACCAACATCATTACCCGTACGCATGCGCAGTTGGATTTAATCAACCAACAAGCGGTTAACGACTTTTTTGCGGCCGAAAAACCAGAATATGTTTTTTTGGCAGCCGCCAAAGTAGGGGGCATTATTGCCAACTCGCAAGGGTTAGCAGACTTTATGTACCACAACATGATGCTAGAAATGAACGTGATACATGCAGCCTGGCAACATGGGGTTAAAAAGTTGGAGTTTTTGGGTTCATCGTGCATATACCCACGTCTTGCCCCACAACCCATGCCCGAGAGTTGTTTGCTAACCTCGGCCTTAGAACCCACCAACGAGGCCTACGCCTTGGCAAAAATTTCGGGGTTAAAGTATTGCGAGTACTTAAACCGTCAGTACGGCACCGATTACATCAGCTTGATGCCCACCAACCTATACGGTCCTAACGACAATTACCACCCTGAGCACAGTCACGTGCTTCCAGCACTTATTCGCCGTTTCCACGAAGCCAAAGAAGCAGGATTAGAAACAGTAACATGTTGGGGTGATGGTAGCCCCTTGCGTGAGTTCCTGTATGTAGACGACCTCGCCAATCTCTGTGTATTCTTAATGAACCATTACAGTGGTAACGAAACCGTCAATGCCGGTACAGGCAAAGAAATTAGCATCAAAGACCTTACCACCCTGGTGGCAGAGACTGTGGGTTATACCGGAAAAATAGAGTGGGATACCACTCGCCCAAACGGTACCCCCCGCAAACTATTAGACGTAAGCAAAGCCACCGCCCTAGGCTGGACATATAAAACAGAACTAAAAGAAGGAATAAAATTAGCGTACCAGGATTTTCTAAATAATCCTATGCGAGCAGAAAGATAGGAAAGTGGTATCTATAAAACAACAAGCATTAAGCGGCATAAAGTGGAATAGTGTATTCAAAATCACTAAAGACTTACTCAGTGTAGTGCAACTAATGATAGTAGCACGCTTCATTGATAAGGCTGATTTTGGTACGATGTCTATTATTCATGTAGTATTAGGAATGGTGGGCATGTTTACCGACCTAGGTATGTATGCTGCTATGATGCATAAACAGAATATAACAAATAATCAATATAATAGTATTTATTGGTTTAACTGGATACTAAATGTATCTATATTTGTACTTATTTGTTTATTAGCATATCCAATAGCGTTGTTTTATAATGACGTAAGTTTGACTCCTCTTATTTGTTTAGCAGCTATAGGAATATTGCTAGCACCATTTGGAAAGATATTCCATACTATAAAACAGAAAAATCTTGAGTTTTCATTTATATCTAAAGTAGGAATAATAGGAAATGCATTGGTGTTTATTACAACAGTGTTGTTCTGTATATTAGGTTTTGGTATATATGCTTTGATTCTACCTGTATTAATTCGAGGTTTATTTACAGCCATTGTTTTCTCCATTGCTGGTAGAAAACAATTTAAAGTGCGGTTCCATTTTAATATGGCCGAGATTAAAGATTTCTTTAAAATTGGCATT
>JAGCMZ010000113.1 GCA_017646225.1 Paludibacteraceae bacterium
CATTGCTCCAGTTATGGGCGATACCTACTTAAAACAACACGAAGAACCAGAAGAAATCGAATACTACCTATGCGGTCCTCCAATGATGGCAAAAACCGTGCTTGACTTGTTAGACAGCCTAGGTGTTGAAAAAGATATGATTCACTTTGACGACTTCGGTGGATAACATCAAAAAAGGAACGAATTTTCGTTCCTTTTTTTGTTGGTCTTAATAAGTTTTCTTATCTTTGCATCGATTGAGGGGAACGGCAGTTCCCCTCTTGTGTTTTCTTATACTTGATACATGATAGATAAAAGTATTGTTAGTCAGATAGTTACAGAGTTTTTAGAAGGCAATGACTGCTTTCTAGTTGATGTAACTGTGCAACCCGGTAATTTTATTGTGGTTGAAATAGATAGCGAAACAGGGGTAGATATTGATACTTGTTGCGCCATTAGTCGCTATGTAGAAGAAAAATTAGACCGTGATATCGAAGATTACGAACTAGAAGTAGGCTCTACTGGCCTTACCGCTCCCTTTAAAGTGCTTCGTCAATACCAAAAAAACGTTGGCAACGAAGTAGAAGTGTTGGCAGGCGGTAAAAAAATGGTAGGCATCTTGTTGCAAGCAGGCGAAAACGATTTTACCATCCAAGTAGCTAAAAAAGTAAAAGGTCAAAAACAACCCGTTTTAGAAGACTTGACCTTTACCTATTCCGAAGTAAAATACACAAAATATAATTTTAAATTCAACTAATCAAAATGGCAAAAGATTCAACAAAGTCTTTGAGCATGATCGAGACTTTCTCAGAGTTTAAAGAATTAAAAAACATCGACAAATCGACCATGATTAGCGTGTTGGAAGAATCCTTCCGCTGTGTCATTGCCAAAATGTTTGGAACCGACGAAAATGTCAATGTGGTTATTAACCCTGATAAGGGCGACTGCGAAATTTGGCGCGACCGTGAGGTAGTAGCCGATGACGAAGTAGAAAATCCTTATACCCAAGTGGGCTTTACCGAAGCACGTACCATCGACCCAGAATGCGAAATTGGTGAAGAAGTTACCGACTCTATCAATTTCCTTTCATTTGGCCGTCGCGCTGTGTTGAATTTGCGTCAAACACTTTCGTCTAAAATCTTGGAATTGCACAAAGAAAGTGTGTACGAAAAATACAAAGATATGATTGGCCAAGTTGTTTACGGCGAGGTTTATCAAATCTGGAAAAAAGAAATGTTGCTTATTGATGCTAACGGCAACGAACTTTTATTGCCCAAAACCGAACAAATTCCTTCTGATTTCTATCGCAAAGGCGATACCGTTAAGGCCGTGGTAGTAAAAGTAGATAACAAAAACAACAACCTAAAAATCATTGTTTCGCGTACCTCTCCTATGTTCTTGCAACGTTTGTTCGAACTAGAAGTACCCGAAATTCAAGAAGGTTTGATTACCATCAAGAAAATTGCACGTATTCCTGGCGAACGTGCTAAAGTAGCGGTAGAATCGTTCGACGATCGTATCGATCCAGTAGGTTCGTGCGTGGGTGTGAAAGGTTCTCGTATTCACAGCATTGTACGCGAACTTCGTAACGAAAACATTGACGTTATCAACTACACCTCTAATATCTCGTTGTTGATTGCCCGTGCTATTAGCCCTGCAAAATACGTATCAATCAAAGTAGACGAAGAAAATCGTCGTGCCGAAGTTAGCTTGAAACCAGAGGAAGTATCGTTGGCCATTGGTAAAAACGGTCACAACATTCGCTTGGCGATGAAATTAACCGATTATCAAATTGATGTATTCCGCGATATCGACGAAGACGACTTCTATTTGGATGCCTTTAACGATGAAATTGAACAATGGATCATTGACATTTTCAAAGGTTTAGGCTACGATACCGCTAAGAGTGTATTAGATGCTCCAGTTGACGAGTTGGTTAGAGCTACCGACTTGGAAAAAGAAACCATCGATGAAATTATCGAAATTTTGAGCGCAGAATTTAAAAAATAAGATCCCATTGCAATATGTCCGTAAAATTAAGTAAAGTAACCAAAGATTTAAACGTAGGTTTGGCGACGGTAGTCGAGTACCTACACAAACAAGGATTCTCAGAGGTCGCTGAGAATAACCCCAATGCGCGTATTTCTGACGAGCAATACGAAATGCTTTTAGGCGCTTTTTCGAAAGATAAAAACGTAAAGAAAGAGTCTGAAATCGTAGCTCAAAAACACAAAGAAAGACCTAAAAACGAGTCGGTTGTGTTGGATAGCTATGCGCAAAAAGTAGCAGCGGCCGAAGCTCCTGCAGCAAGCAAAGAATCGCCTATTAAGTTCAAAACAGTAGGAAAAATCGACCTAGATTCTCTTTCTGCTAAAAAGAAAGCACCTGCAGAGCCTCAAGTAGAGCCCGAACCCGTTCCTGCTCCACAAGAAGCAGAAGAAATTGTTGTACCACAAGTTGAACAAGAGCAACCCGTGGTAGTAGAAGAAAAACCTCTTGAAACCTCCGAAGAATCGACCAAACAAACTACTTCGGAAGAAGTCTTTACTTACGGCAAAAATAACATACAATCAACCATCAACGTAGTAGGAAAAATTGACCTTGCTGCTTTGAATCAACAAACGCGTCCTAAGAAAAAATCGAAAGAAGAAAAACGCAAAGAACGCGAAGAAAAATATCCACCCAAAAACAATGCAGCTCCTGCCAATAACAATGCACAAGCTGGCAATGCTGACGACAAGAAAAAACGCAACAAAATTCAGCGCGAAAGAGTGGATATCAATAAACCTTTTGATGCTAAAAAAGGTGGCAAGCCTGGCAAAAACGACAAAAACCGTCGCAGCGTAGAACATACGCAGCCCGACGAAGAAGCCGTACAACGTCAAGTACGCGAAACCTTGGCCATGCTTACCAACAAGCACAAATCGAAAGGTGCTAAGTATCGTAAAGATAAACGTGAAGCTGCTTCGCAACGTATGCAAGAAGTAGCAGAACAAGAACGTATTGATAACCAAACTATTAAAATTACCGAGTTTGTTACCGTTAACGAATTGGCATCCATGATGGATGTGCCTGTAACCAAGGTAATTGGTACTTGCATGAGTTTGGGATTGATGGTGTCTATCAACCAACGTTTGGATGCTGAAACCATCAACATCGTAGCCGACGAATTTGGCTTCAAAACCGAATACGTAAGTGCCGATGTTTCTGAAAACTTGCAAGAGGAAGAAGATCGTCCCGAAGATTTGGTACCACGTGCACCAATTGTAACCGTAATGGGTCACGTAGACCACGGTAAAACATCGCTTTTGGACTACATTCGTAAAGCCAACGTAATTGCCGGTGAGGCGGGTGGTATTACCCAACACATTGGTGCTTATAACGTTACATTAGAAAACGGTCAACACATTACGTTCTTGGATACCCCTGGTCACGAAGCGTTTACCGCTATGCGTGCTCGTGGTGCGCAAATTACCGACGTTGCAATTATCATTGTAGCAGCCGACGATAGCATCATGCCTCAAACCGTAGAAGCTATTCACCACGCTGCAGCCGCTAATGTGCCCATCGTATTTGCCATCAATAAAATTGATAAACCCACTGCTAACCCCGATAAAATTAAAGAAGCGTTGGCAGGCATGAACTACCTAGTAGAAGAGTGGGGTGGTAAATACCAATCGCAAGATATTTCGGCTAAAAAAGGCATCGGCATTAACGAATTGCTAGAAAAAGTATTGCTAGAAGCCGAAATGCTTGACCTAAAAGCAAATCCTAATAAAAATGCAGTAGGTTCTATCATCGAATCGTCGTTAGACAAAGTTCGTGGTTACCTAGCTACCGTATTGGTAGAAGGTGGTACCTTGCGCCAAGGCGATGTATTGGTATCTGGAACCCATTTTGGTCGTGTTAAAGCTATGTTCAACGAACGTAACCAACGCGTACAAGAAGTAAAACCAGGCGAACCTGTATTGCTATTAGGTTTGAACGGTGCTCCTCAAGCAGGCGAGAAATTCAACGTAATGAACACCGAGCAAGAAGCCCGCGAAATTGCTAACAAACGCGAACAATTAAAACGCGAACAAAGCATTCGTACTAAAAAACACCTTACTTTGGACGAGTTGGGTCGTCGTATTGCATTGGGCAACTTCCAAGAGTTGAACATCATTGTAAAAGGCGACGTGGACGGTTCTATCGAAGCTTTGTCCGATTCGTTGATCAAACTTTCTACCCCCGAAATTCAAGTGAACGTAATTCACAAAGCGGTGGGTGCTATTTCAGAATCGGATGTGTTGTTGGCCGCAGCATCGAATGCTATTATTGTTGGTTTCCAAGTGCGTCCTTCGGTCGATGCGCGTCGTTTGGCAGAAAAAGAAGAAGTGGATATCCGCTTGTATTCGATTATTTACGATGCTATCGAACAAATCAAAGACGCGATGGAAGGTATGCTTTCGCCCGAAATCAAAGAAGAAGTTACCGCTACCCTCGAAGTGCTTGATACCTTCAAAATCACCAAAGTGGGTACTGTTGCTGGCTGTTTGGTACGCGAAGGCAAGGTAAAACGTTCTAACAAATTACGTCTTATCCGCGACGGCATTGTGGTGTACGCTGGCGAGTTAGGTTCTTTGAAACGTATGAAAGACGACGTAAAAGAAGTGTCAACTGGCTTTGAATGCGGTTTGAACATTGCCAATTACAACGATGTACGCGTAGGCGACTTTATCGAAACCTTCGAAGAAATTGAAGTAAAACGTACTTTCTAATCGTTCAGAAAGTTGAATTGGATAGACTTAATAATAGCAGTACCGCTGCTAATAGGGATTATATTAGGCGTTATTAGAGGTATTCTAAAAACAATAGGTACATTGGTTGGCCTAATTTTGGCCATCCTATTGTCCTATTTTTTCTCAGAATCGCTATCGCATCTCTTTGCAGACTGGTTCTCTTTAACGCCCCATCAAGGTTATGTGTTGGCATTCTTTGTCATCTTTGTACTCACGCTGCTTATTTGTGTAACAGTAGCTTGGTTATTAGAGAAACTATTGAAATCCATCACGCTTGGTTGGGTTAACAGATTGTTTGGCGGCCTTTTTGGCTTGTTAAAATATGCATTGTTGTTGAGCGTACTTATTAATTTGGTCGATGCGGTTGACGAACGTTTCGAACTCATTCCCAGAGAAATGAAATCAGAATCGTTGTTGTATAAACCCGTTAAGGCCGTTGTACCGACGTTAATGCCGTACGTACATTTTTACCTCGACTCACAAAATGAAACAACAGAATAATACTATATTAACGGATATCGCCGATTCCGATTACAAATACGGGTTTACCACCCAAATCGAAACCGACATTATTCCTGTAGGATTAAACGAAGACATCATACGCCTTATTTCGTCTAAAAAGAACGAACCCGAATGGTTGTTGCAATTTAGACTCAAGGCTTTTAACTACTGGAAACAGCAACCGCTGCCCACATGGGCGCATTTAGACATTCCTGAAATTGATTTTCAGGGATTGTCTTATTATGCTGCACCCCGAAAAAATGCTCCAAAAAGCCTTGACGAGGTTGATCCTGAGCTACTTAAAACTTTCGAGAAACTGGGTATCCCGCTAGAAGAGCAAAAAATGCTATCGGGCATGGCAGTTGATGCTGTCATGGATAGTACATCGGTTAAAACTACTTACAAAGAAGAATTGGCCAAATTGGGCATTATTTTCTGCTCATTTAGCGAGGCAGTAGAGCTGTACCCCGAACTGATTCAAAAATACCTAGGTTCGGTAGTGCCCTATACCGATAATTTTTATGCTGCGCTAAACTCGGCTGTATTTAGCGATGGATCGTTTGTTTACATCCCTAAAGGGGTACGTTGCCCCATGGAGTTGTCTACTTATTTCCGTATCAATGCGGTTAATACAGGGCAGTTTGAACGTACCCTAATTGTTGCCGATGACGATTCGTATGTATCTTATTTAGAGGGATGTACAGCCCCTCAGCGCGACGAAAATCAGTTGCACGCAGCCATTGTCGAAATTGTGGTAATGAACCGTGCCGAAGTAAAATACTCAACCGTCCAAAACTGGTATCCTGGCGATAAAGACGGCAAAGGTGGTATTTACAATTTTGTTACCAAACGCGGTATTTGCAAAGGCGAATCGGCTAAATTGTCGTGGACACAAGTAGAAACGGGTTCGGCCATCACCTGGAAGTATCCCAGCTGTATCCTAAAAGGCGACAATTCCATTGGCGAATTTTATTCGGTAGCCTTTACCAACCATTACCAACAAGCCGATACTGGTACCAAAATGATTCACTTGGGTAAAAATACCAAAAGTCGCATTGTTTCAAAAGGTATTTCGGCAGGTAAAAGCCAAAATTCATACCGTGGTTTGGTGCGTGTATCGCAACATGCCGATGGCGCTCGTAATTTTTCGCAATGCGATAGCTTGCTATTAGGCAGTGAATGCGGGGCACATACTTTCCCCGAAATTGATGTAAAGAACCCCACAGCGGTGTTGGAGCACGAGGCCAGTACCTCCAAAATCAACGAAGATCAACTTTTCTATTGCAACCAACGCGGTATTGCCACCGAAGACGCGGTAGGCCTTATTGTGAATGGTTTTGCCAAAGAAGTACTTAATAAATTACCCATGGAATTTGCAGTCGAAGCTCAAAAATTGTTGCAAATTTCGCTAGAAGGAAGTGTAGGTTAGTATGTTAGAAATCGTCAATTTACATGCCGAAGTAAACGGCAAAGAAATATTAAGAGGTATCAACCTGAGTGTTAAAGCAGGCGAGGTGCACGCCATTATGGGACCCAACGGTTCAGGTAAAAGTACCCTTTCGGCTGTGTTAGCAGGACATCCTGCCTTTACAGTAACCCAAGGTTCCGTTACTTTTAATGGCAAAGATTTGTTGGCCATGCCTGCCGAAGAACGTTCGCGCGCCGGATTGTTCTTGAGTTTCCAATATCCTGTAGAAATTCCAGGTGTTAGCATGGTAAACTTTATGCGTGCTGCCGTAAACGAGCACCGCAAATACAAAGGTCAAGATCCTTTAACCGCTGGCGAGTTTCTTAAATTGATGCGCGCCAAAAAAGATATTGTCGAATTAGACAACAAATTGGCTAATCGTTCGGTAAACGAAGGTTTTTCGGGCGGCGAGAAAAAACGCAACGAAATTTTCCAAATGGCCATGCTAGAACCATGTTTGTCTATATTGGACGAAACCGATTCTGGTCTTGATATCGATGCGTTACGCATTGTGGCAAACGGGGTAAATCAATTAAAAACCCCTCAAAATGCCTCTATCGTGATTACTCACTACCAACGTTTGTTGGATTACATCGTGCCCGATATTGTGCACATTTTGTACAAAGGTCGTATTGTAAAAACAGCAGGACGCGAATTGGTAGCCGTGTTAGAAGAAAAAGGGTACGATTGGATTAAACAAGAAGTAGGAGAGTAATGATACACGACGGTTACATAGCATTGTTTAGGGAAAACGAGGCTTTGTTTCAGCAAAACCTACCTGTATGGCGCAAGCAAATGCGCAACGATGCAGTGGTAAGTTTGCAGAACCAAAACAAGGCGACTTTTGCCGATGCCTACGCCCTCGATTACGGCTTGAATCCACAACGTTTGCCATTTAAGGGCAATCCTTTCTCGCTGTTCATGTGCGATATCCCTGGCATCACTACCTATAACTATTTGGTGTTGAACGATAGTTTTTACGCCCAACCCAACTTGCCCGCATTGCCTGCAGGAGTGGTTATTTGTAGCCTTGCACAAGCTTTTGTACAACACGCAGACTTGTTGCAACCTTACATCAGCCAATTAGCCCTTCAAAATCCCGATGTGGCATTGAATCAACTCCTTGCCCAAGACGGTATGTTTCTTTATGTGCCCGATGGTGTGCAATTAGAGCGCCCCATTCAGCTCGTCAATATGATGTACGGCACGGTAGATATGATGGCAGTTAGCCACAACGTGGCCATTATCGGCGAAAATGCCAAAGCGCAAGTGTTGGTGTGCGATCATGCTTATGGTTCAGAAGTAAGTTATCTTTCTAACCGTTTAACACAAGTTTTTGTGGGCAAAAACGCCACCTACGAACATTATAAACTAGAAAGTTCTTCGGAAAAGACCACCAATGTCTCTACCTTGCAAATTACCCAGCAAGAGGGTAGTCAGGTGCTTTCTAACCTTATCACCTTGGCCAACGGACAAACCCACAACCGTGTAGAGGTAAACCTTAATGGCAAAGGTGCCCACTTGTCTATCAATGGTTTAGGTTTGGGTCATAATACCGAAAGAATTGAAAACCATACATTTATAAATCACAACGTAGACGGTGCTACTAGCAACGAATTATTTAAATACGTATTAGACTATCAAGCCGAATGCGATTTTTACGGATTGATAAAGGTGTTGCCCGATGCACAGCAAACCCAGGCTTTCCAAATAAACCGAAACTTATGCTTGTCTAAAACGGCGCGCATGTTTACACGTCCTCAATTAGAAATTTATGCCGACGATGTAAAATGCAACCACGGTTCTACCGTTGGACAGCTAGACGAGAACGCCTTGTTCTATATGCGTGCTCGTGGTATCGATCCAGACGAAGCGCGCATGCTGCTTATGTTTGCTTTTGTGCACGATGTGTTAGATAACGTACGCATTGAACCGTTAAAAGACCGCTTGCAATTGCTTATAGAACGTCGTTTACGTGGCGATAAAACACATTGCAACGGCTGTAAAATTTGTCGATAATGGATATTTTAACCAACATAGAAAGCATTCGTGCCGATTTTCCCATTCTAACCCAAACCGTACACAACCGTCCGTTGGTGTACCTTGATA
>JAGCMZ010000003.1 GCA_017646225.1 Paludibacteraceae bacterium
AGCCATTCAACAATTCGGCATCACACCGCACCATCGGTTAACATACGGTGGAGTTAAAGAGTATATTAAATAATCTTGTGTGAGTCAATATTTTTGTCTACCTCACCTTCCTTAAATTGTTCAGGATACAATACAATGTAACTATTTTGGGTAAAGTAGTTGGCCAAGTGTTTGGGCAATTTCTCTAACAAAGGATTGTACGACAAACTGGCTTTTCTAGCAGTCACTACAATCAACAAGTCGTTTGCCTCTACCACACTGCTTAAGATTAAGAAATCGTCCCAATCTGCTAAAATTTGCGATTCTATTTGTGTGCTGTAGCGTTTCTTCTTAGCGTATGCTTTGATGGCTTGTAGGGTATCTTGGTGGGTGCAGAATCGGATAGAGGATCCTGTCTGACTAGCCAAAGTAAAGATCCTGTCGCACCACATGGTAAAACCGCTCTCAAATTCGGCACGTTCAGGCGCAGCAACCACCAATCGTTTAATGGTAGAAATAGGTTGCACCGACTTGAAAATGCAAATCATTCGGTTTACATTGGTGAGCAACGAATCGGTCATGCTACCCAGAAAGGAATCGCCTATTGGCATATTGCTCTTTTGGTGCAGACCTATGATAACGTCCGATATATTCTTTTCGCGTACCACATTGATAATACCACTGGCAATGTTGAGGTCGTATCGCGATATCATTTTTACCTTGCTATCGCTTGCTGCTCCTAATGTGGCAACTTTTTCCAATAACTTTTTGCCAGATTGCATCGACTCTTGTGAGTTGTTACAAACCACGTTGAGTGCGTAAATGGGGTGGGCTCCTTTCTTTTCGTTGGTCAAGACAGCCAAATCAACCAACCCATTGATGGTGTCGGGATTTGCAACGGGAATCAAGATACGATGCTCGGGTCTATAGGTGTCTTTGTCCTCTTCTTCTTGTGAAGTATTTTGTGTTGCCATCATGCGCGATGCACGTTCCGTTACAATCGAACTTATGGTACAGGTTACCAAAATCATCACAATGGTTCCGTTCAATATTTCGGTAGATAGCAATCGAAGTTCCTCGCCTTCTGATGTGCATCCAATTACGACGTTGTAGGCAATTATAACCGCTGCTAGGGTGGCTGCTGCTTGTGCGTTGCTCAAACCAAATATCATTTTCCCCTCTAATTTGCTCATCCTAAACATCAGCCTGGTAGAAACAGCTGCCCAATATTTGGCTAAGGTTGCTACAACCGTCATAACTGCCGCTACCAGTAGTGTGGTGTATCCGTTAAAAATTACCCTAAAATCAACAATCATGCCCACACTAATCAAGAAGAATGGTATAAAGATGGCATTTCCTACAAAATCAATGCGGTTCATCAGTGGAGAGCGCTTGGGAATAAGGCGGTTTAGGTTAATACCTGCCAAAAAGGCTCCAATAATGTATTCAATGCCTGCTAATTTAGCGGCAAACGACGATAAAAAGACAATGGCTAATACAAAGATATATTGGCTGATGCTATCTTCTACCCGTTTAAAGAACCATCTTCCTATGCGTGGAATGAGCACAAACATAAACAGGGCAAAGATGATGTTCGATATGGCAAATTCCAGCCAGAAGAACCAATCAATGCTACCTTGTTTTACAATTTCGAGCGAAATAACCAACACCAACAACGATAGGATGGTGGTAATCATGGTTCCTCCAATGGTAATGGTAACCGAACGATTGCGGCTTACGCCTAGTCGGCTAACAATGGGGTAGGCAATCAGCGTATTGGAGGCGTACATACTGGCCAATACAACGGCAGATAAGATGCAGTATTTTGTAAAGACAATGTGATTAGAGGGTTCTCCACTCTCCCAAATAATATGAGTACATTCACCTGCCGAATTGGTAAAAATATGCTCCATCAGAGGGTATCCCGTTGCAACCCCTAATATCATGGGAATAATAAAGGTTAGAATACCAAATCCTAAACTTTTTCCTTTGTTTCGTTTAAAGTCATCCATGTCCATGTCTACGCCAGCCAAGAACATGATGTAGAGTACACCTACCTGTCCAAATAGTTTAAAACTACTATCGTAGTCAAGTAACCCAACTCCGTGTGGACCTAGAATAACCCCAGCCAATATCAAGCCAACAATGTGCGGAATGCGTATTTTGTTAAAGATAATGGGCGAGAATAAGATAATTCCCAGTACGATAGAGAATATCAGTACAGGGTCTTGTAAGGGTAGTTCAAATAGATGTTGTATGTTTTCCATTTATTAAGGGCGTGTTTGTCCGTTTCCTACAATAAGCCATTTATAGGTAGTTAATTCTGGTAATGCCATAGGGCCACGTGCGTGTAGCTTTTGGGTACTGATGCCAATTTCGGCACCCATGCCAAATTGAGCTCCGTCTGTAAAACTGGTAGGAGCGTTGATGTAAACGCAAGCAGCATCGGTTTCGCGTTGAAAACGCAAGATGCTGGCAGCATCTTCGCTAATCATGCATTCGCTGTGTTTTGAACTATAGGTGGCAATGTGTTCAAGTGCTTCGTCTAGGGTAGCAACAGTTTTGATAGCCATGCGCATGGCCATGTATTCTTTACCAAAACTTTCCTCGTTGGCTTTGGTAAGCAATGCTGCAGGGTATTTTCCATCTAGGAACGTAAAAGCTTTGGCATCGGCCTCTACTACTACGCCTTTTTGTCCCATTTCGTCGCACAAAGCCATTAAATCGGGCAAACGTTTTTCGTGAATAACCAAGCAGTCCAAGGCATTGCATACACTTACACGGCGTGTTTTGGCATTGGTAACAATGGCTTTGCCTTTTTCTAAATCGCCAAATTCATCAAAATAGGCATGTACCACGCCAGCGCCTGTTTCAATCACAGGAACACGGGCATTATCGCGTACGTATTTAATCAATCCGCTACCACCACGTGGAATAATAAGGTCTACGTAACCCACGGCATTCATCAACTCGGCAGTTGCTTCCCTACCTGCAGGCAGTAGGTATACGCAGTTACTATCAATGTTAAACTCGGTAAGCACCTCTTTGATAAGGTTTACAATGGCTACGTTCGAGTTGTAGGCATCGGTACCGCCTTTTAATACGCAAGCATTGCCGGTTTTAAAGCATAGCGAGAATACGTCAAAACTTACGTTGGGACGTGCTTCGTAAATAATACCAATAACACCAAATGGAACGCTCTTTTTGCATAGTTGCAAACCGTTGGGCAAAGTACGTTCTTCTAGGGTTCTATCCAAAGGGTCGGGAAGCGAAGCCACATTCTCAATATCGCTTGCAATGGCCTCAATGCGCGATGCGGTTAGTTGAAGTCTATCGTATAGTGGATTGCTTGCATCCATAGCGGCCAAATCTTTGGCGTTCTCGGTCAACAAGAAATCAATGTTTTCTCTTGTTCTTTTTGCCAAGGCAAGCAATACGTTGTTTTTCTCTTCTGTCGATAATAAATTTAGCTTTCTAGATGCAGCAAGCACCAATTTTTTCCATGCCATAGTGGGTTTTCTTTAATGATTCACGCAAATATAGCATTTTTTTTGTGTAATTCAATGAGAAACCCTATAAAACACAAAAGGCAGTCACGCCTCACTACCTATTTGC
>JAGCMZ010000114.1 GCA_017646225.1 Paludibacteraceae bacterium
AACGACAAATACGGCATTACCGAAAAAGATATCCGTTCGGCAGAACTATCGGCAGTTCCTGCGATGAAAGCCAAAGACTTTGGTTTGGATCGTAGCCTTATTGGCGCTTACGGACACGACGACCGTGTTTGCTCGTACACCGCTTTAAAAGCCATTCTAGAACTAGAAAACCCTACGCATACTGCTTTGTGCGTATTGGCAGATAAAGAAGAAATTGGCAGCTGTGGCAATACCGGTTTGGAATCTACCTTTATGGCTTACTTTATCGAAGACATTGCCGAAACTTTGGGAAGCAAAGCCCGCATCGTGTTATCGGCTTCAAAATGCCTATCGGCCGATGTGAACTCGGCTTACGATCCTACTTTCCCCGATGTATTTGAGGCTGCTAACTCGTCGTTCTGCAACCGTGGGGTTGTAGTTACCAAGTTTACTGGTGCTCGTGGCAAATCGGGTTCATCTGATGCGCATGCCGAATTTATTGCCGAAGTACACCATTTGCTAGATGCCAACAACGTAGTATGGCAAACAGGCGAGCTAGGACGTGTAGACCTAGGCGGTGGCGGTACCGTTGCTGCTTACATTGCCAACCTAAATGTAGATGTGGTGGACGTAGGTGTTCCTGTATTGTCGATGCACGCTCCTTACGAGGTGGTAGCGAAATTGGATGTGTATATGACTTACAAAGCCTTTGAAGCTTTTATAAAATAATTGCTCCTTTATGAAGATTGGAATTATTGTGGCCATGGATAAGGAGTATGAATTGCTCCAAGGTATCCAGTTGGCACAGCACGAAATATACTTGGTAAAAAGTGGCATCGGAAAGGTAAATGCCGCCATGGCTTGCATTCGTTTAATCAACGAACATCAACCCGATTTAATCATCAACAGCGGGGTGGCAGGTGGTATTGATACTTGTTTGAAAGTGGCCGATTTGGTCATTGGTACGCAAACCTGTTACCACGATTTTTACGCCGGCGATGTGTTTGATCACCTAAAAGAATTGGGCTTTGAGCAATTTATCAAAGCCGATAGCAAAGCCTTGCAAACCGTGCGACAAGTAGCCGAAGGCAGAGACGATGTAAAGTTTGGTTTGGGGTGTACAGGCGATCAATTTATCACCACCAAAGAAGAACTCTTCCAAATTAAAAACAAGTTTCCCCAGGCGCTTTTTGTAGACATGGAGTCGAATGCCATTGCGCACGTGTGTGCCAAGAGCGAGGTTCCTTTTATTAGCTTGCGCATCATTAGCGATACCCCTTGGGTAGAGAATCATGCCGACCAATATGCTAATTTCTGGACCGATGCGCCCAAAAAGAACTTCGAATTGGTTAAAAATATACTAGAAACCTTGTAGTTATGCATGTTTTTTATGCTCCCGATATAGAGAAAACCTCTCTTTTGCCCGAAGAAGAATCGCACCATGCCGTTAGGGTATTGCGTTTGGATGTAGGGGCAACCATTCAAATTGTGGATGGCAAGGGTGGTGTGTTCTTGGGTACCATTGCGGTAGCCGATGCCAAACGTTGTTTGGTTAATTCGCTGCAACCACAAACGGTCCCTTACCGTCGTCCGTATTACTTGCACGTAGCCATTGCACCCACCAAAAACATGGACCGTTTGGAGTGGTTTGTCGAAAAGGCGGCAGAAATTGGCATCGACGAAATTTCGCCGCTTTATTGCCGTTATTCAGAGCGTAAAAACCTTAAAACAGAGCGTTTGCAACGTATCTTAGTATCGGCCATGAAACAATCCATTCAGCCAACCTTAACCCAATTGAACGAGCCTTGCACGTTCAAGGAATGGATTAAAACAGCCAATGCCGACCAAAAATTTATAGCGCATTGCCACGAAGCCGATAAAAAATTTTTTGCCTCGCAAATCAAACCCGGTAGTAAAGTGTTGATTATGATTGGTCCTGAGGGTGATTTTAGCGAAGAAGAAGTAGCAACGGCCATGCAAGCTGGTTTTGTTCCCGTTAGTTTGGGCGAAAGTAGGTTGCGTGTCGAAACAGCTGCCTTGGTAGCTTGTCAAACCGTTTCGTTAATGAACGATTTGGCGCAACGCACTAACCCATAAATCAACACGCTACAAGTAACAAACGACAAGCGACAGTTAAGTTAGTCGTAACCCCCAAGTAGTAAATAGTTTCATCAAATTCCCATTGCTCTCGTTCATGGCTCTGGCCTTTTCACGAGGGGTGGTGGGTTTCTTTTTGCCCTCTATAAAGGTAAACTCTATGGCAAGGGTGTCGTTGCTTACAGCGTTGCTTAAATAACGTTGTAGTTGTGGCTTGATATCGTTTAGTTTGTTAAACACCACAAAGTTATCCACCGTAGCAGTAAGGGTATTGGCATTCTTGTTGGGTGCTTTGCTAAAAACAAAATGCAAGTCGGGGTGTTCGGGTATGGTGTTTACAAAACGGAACCAGGCTTCGTCTATTTGTTGTTCGGTATACGCATTTTCGCGTACCGATGTGGTGGTGCTAACTGCCGTTTTGGCCAAGTTCTTGCTTCGGTTAATAGAACCAAACAATCGGCCAATTTTGGCTTTGTCGCTGCTGGATATGGCGGTAGCTTGTACCGTAGGTGCGGTAGTAGCAGGTTGTGTAACCACAGGAGGTTGAACTGCAGGGCTAGCGGGAGCAGGGCTGTTGGTTGCTTGAAGAAGGCTGGCAAAAGGTAGCAACGCGCGTTTGGCACGGCGTCTTATTCTACTTTTTTTTTTTGATCAGTTAGTTGGCACAACCTGATCAACATCAATTCCACCAAAAGGCGTTTGTTCTTGCTTTGTTTGTAGTCTAATTCCGATTGGTTTGCTTCTTCCATGGCATCCAAAAGGAAATCGGCAGGGCATTGTTTGGCTTGCTCAATGTAACGGTTGCGAATACCAGCTCCTACTTCCAATAGTTTGGCGGTTACTTCGTCTTTGCAAACCAATAAATCCCTAAAGTGAGCCAATAAGCCACTAATAAAGTTGCCGGCATCAAAACCTTTGTTCAAAATATCGTTGAAAAGCAACAAAGCGTCGCTCATTTTTTGTTGAAGGCAAAGGTCAGTAAGGGTAAAGTAGTAATCGTAATCAAGGATGTTTAGGTTCTCGATAACATCTTTGTAGGTAATTTTTTTGCCACAAAAGCTCACCACTTGGTCAAAGGTAGATAGCGCATCGCGCATACCACCGTCCGATTTTACTGCAATGATGTTCAATGCATCCAATTCGGCTTCGATACCTTCTTTTTCGGCAATGCTTTGTAGGTGTGCTACCGTATCTTCTACGCTAATTCGGTTAAAATCGTACACTTGACAGCGCGACAAAATGGTAGGTAGAATTTTGTGTTTTTCGGTAGTGGCCAATATAAAGATAACGTACGAAGGGGGCTCTTCTAGCGTTTTAAGAAATGCGTTGAACGCCGATGCCGATAGCATGTGCACCTCGTCGATTACGTAAATGCGGTATTTGCCAATTTGAGGTGGGGTTTGTACTTGGTCTATCAACTCACGAATACTGTCTACGCCGTTGTTTGATGCAGCATCTAATTCGTAAATGTTGTACGATCTTCCTTCGTTGAACGAACGGCACGATTCGCACTCGTTGCAAGGTTCGCCATTTACCAAATGTTCGCAGTTAATGGCCTTGGCAAAAATACGGGCGCTGGTGGTTTTCCCCACGCCTCTAGGACCACAAAAAAGGTAAGCATGTGCCAATTGGTTGCCCGTGATGGCATTCTTTAGGGTTGTAACCAATGCACGTTGGCCCACCACCGTATCAAAGGTGCTAGGTCTGTATTTACGAGCCGATACAACAAAGTTCTCCATGCTTTCTTTTTTTGTTTTCGCAAATGTAGCGATAATTCTTTATATTTTGCTGATAATTTACGATAAGTTTGCTAACAATTGCATTAAAAATACCGTTGTTTGGTTGGTCGATGCCATGTTTAATCGCTCGTCGGACGAATGAACTCCTAGCAAGGTAGGACCAAACGATAGGATGTTCAAGTTAGGCATTACTTTGCTAAACAATCCACATTCCAACCCGGCATGAATAATTTTTACTTCGGGTTGCTTGTTCCATACTTGCTTGTACACCTCTTTGGCGGTTTTTAGCAATGGGGTGTCAAATTGAGGTTCCCAGGCAGGGTAGCCGTTGTGGATGCCAGCCATGGCACCGCAGTCGGTTAGTAGGGTATAGGTTTGGAAAGCCAAAGCATTCAGTTGGTCTTCGAACGAACTGCGTTGGCTGGTGGTTATTACGATGTTATCGTCTACACGTTTAATCGATGCCAAGTTGGTTGAGGTTTCTACCACCCCTTGCATGGTATCGCTCATCTTTACTACCCCATGAGGGCAGGTGCAAAGCGCCTGTATGAGTTGATTGGTTAGTTCGGGTACAAATACCTTTTCTTGTTTGGGGCGCGACGATAAATCCATGCGCATTTTGGGTTCGTGTGCCAACCATTGGTCTTCTTGCTCGGCAATGTAGATGTTCCAGTCGATGCGAATGTGTTCGCGGTCGGCGTAGGGTACCAGGAACAAGGCATTTGCCTCGCGCGCAATGGCGTTGTGCAAACCGCCCCCTGCCAGGCTGCACAAGTAAAAAGGATACTTCTGGGCGGTTTGCTGCAAAAAACGGCCCAAAAGTTGGTTGGCATTGGCGCGAGGCAAATGAATGTCGCTACCACTGTGGCCGCCCAGTAGTCCTTTGATGGTTATCTCTATGGGAAACATGCCCTCGGGTGCAGGCATTTCTTCTACTTTCCAATAGCCAACGGTTTCGCAACCACCCGCACATCCCACTATCAATTCGTTCTCGTCTTCCGAGTCAAGGTTAAGCAATACAGGTGCCGATATAAAACCCGCTTCTACCGCAGATGCTCCGCTCAATCCCGTTTCTTCTTCTACGGTAAACAACCCCTCTAATTGGCGGTCGCCAGGGTACGTAACCATCGCTGCCAATGCCATGGCTACCCCAATGCCATTATCGGCTCCTAAAGTAGTGCCTTTGGCTTTCATCCAACCCTCTTCTATGTAGGTTTGCAAAGCGTCTGTTTCAAAGTTGTGGGTGCTGTCGCCGCGTTTCTCGCATACCATGTCGGTGTGCGCTTGCATGGCAATAGCAGGCTGCTTGCCCGGGCGAATCATAACGATGTTGCCAGCCTTGTCGGTGCGTGTCAAAAAACCATGTTTTAAGGCAAACTCCCTAAGGTAGTTCATTATCTTTTCTTCCTTGCCCGAAGGACGTGGAATTTGGCAGATTTCGTCAAAGATTTGCCACACTAATTGTTGCGTATCGGACAATACTGTGCTCATAATGTAAAAAAAACTTAAAATTTTAAGAGTATTTCTTTATAAAGCACAAAAATAAGAAAAAGGATTTACACCCAAAAGGTTTGTAAGTTATATTTGTGTCACTTTATCATGCTGAAACTATTTCTCATTATCGTTGCTATTCTATTGCCCGCTATCTTGTTTATGGGCTTTAGGGTTTTCTTTACCCAAAAGGGTAAATTTCCTAACTCGCACGTAGAAGGCAACAAAGGATTGCGCAAACATGGTATTGGTTGTGTTAAATCACAAGATCGCATCGAACAAAAAAGAAAGAATATATTTGAAATCGAGTAATATGAAAACCAAACTTCTTTACATTGCCAATGGTATTATGTTTGTAGCCATTGTAGCGTTATTTGTTTTATTCTTCTCACACAAAAATTGTTGTTCAGTAGCTCCTGCAGCAACCGTAGAACCAGATTCACAATTAACTGTGGCTTATGTACGCATGGATTCTTTGTTGCTTAACTACGATCAGTATAAAGCTATGAGCGAAGAACTTTTGAAACAAGAAGAAAGTGCACGTGCTACCTTGAACCAATAAGCTGCCGAGTTGCAACGTGATATGGAAGATTTTCAAATGAAGTTAGAAAATAATGCCTTCTTAAGCCAAGAACGTGCACGTTCTGTACAAGATAAAATCGTTAAAAAACAACGCAACTTGCAAGAGCTTAACGCAAAAATGGAGCAAGACTTGTTGTTGAAACAAAAACAAATGAACGATAAGTTGGCTGCTACAGTCGATTCGATTATCAACGAATACAACAAAGAAAAAGCTTATAGCATTATTTTAAGCACCGCAGGAAGCGATAATATTTTGTTTGGAGATAAATCATTGAACATTACAAAAGAAGTGCTTGAAATGTTGAATGCTCCAGCTGTAGCTGAATAATCTACAACTATAACCAATAATGCGGGTATCCATGTGATACCCGTTTTTGTACGTTTTAGTCCGTCCATAACATGAGTAAAAAAGACTTAAGAATCGTATACATGGGAACCCCCGAGTTTGCCGTTGAACCCTTAAAACGTTTAGTTGACGAGGGGTACAACGTAGTCGGTGTAGTTACCATGCCCGATAAACCCGCCGGTAGGGGACAACACTTGCAAGAGTCGCCCGTAAAAAAATATGCCTTGCAAGAAGACATACCTTTGTTGCAACCCGAAAAATTGCGCGACGAAGATTTCTTGGTGCAATTAAAAATGTGGCAAGCCGATATTCAAGTAGTGGTTGCCTTTAGAATGTTGCCAGAGGTAGTTTGGAATATGCCTCGTTTGGG
>JAGCMZ010000018.1 GCA_017646225.1 Paludibacteraceae bacterium
AGAACCAGAACCAGAGCCAGAACCTGAACCAGAGCCAGAACCTGAGCCAGATCCAACTCCTGATCCAGAGCCAGCTACTACTATTACCATTAGTTTTGCTAGCGATTGGGAAACTGCTAATTTCTATGCATGGACTGCCGATGGTGAAATTACCGCTACTTGGCCTGGTGACGCTATGACTGCAGCTGACGGTAAATTTACTTACGAACTTACTTTGCCAGAAGGTGCTTACAGCTTTATCATCAACAATGGCAATGGAACTCAAACTGTAGATACCGAAGGTGTTGCAGAATCTACCTGTTTTGTAATTGACGAAAACAAAGCTGGTAAATGGACCTTGGCTGTTTCTGCAGATTGCGAAGCTACCGATCCTAAACCAATTGAAACCAGCTACGTGCTTATGGGTGTAGGTGGTGATTGGAATACTGGTATTGCCATGACTCCTAATCCAGATAATGCTGACGAATACGTAGTAATGGGTCAAGCTATTTCTGCAGCTACTGATGCTGTAAAAGTAGTGGTATTTAGCGCAGAAGGAACTATCTATTGCAGTACTGTAAAAGAAGGTTCTGCCGCTTATACCCAAGACGCTATGCAAAACATTGTTTTGGAAGACGGTACTTACGACTTCTACTACAGCATTTCTGAAAATGCTATTTACATTGGTGCATCGTTGACTCCTGATCCAGATCCAACTCCTGATCCAGAACCAGATCCAGAACCAGATCCAGAACCAGATCCAGATCAACCTGTTACTTATACCGATGTATATGTACGTGGTAATTTCAACGGCTGGGGTGAATCTTGCATGATGACCACTACCGACGGTGACTACTATGTATACGAAGGTGAATTGGCATTGGAAGGTGAATTCAAAATTGCATCGCAAGATTGGAGCACCATTAACTTTGGTGGTGGCTTTGAAATCACTCCTGGTGTAGCCCAAGTATTGACAGCAGGCAGCGATGCTAACTTGACCATTGCTTCTGTTTTGGCTACCAAAATTGAATTTACCGTATCGACTGGCGAATTGTTGATTACTGCTACAGTAGTAGACAGTGTTGACGAATTGGCAGAATTGTCAATCTACGCTACCAATGGTACCATTTATGCAGACTGCGAATTTGCTATCTATAACTTAGGTGGTATTGACGTAACCGCACAAAATGGTTCGTTAGAAGGTAACTACGTTGTGAAAACTCAAAAAGGAAGCTTGCTAATTAGCGTTTGGTAACCTTAAATCAAATCAAATCACACGCGGTAGAGGCATCGTTATGATGCCTCTACTTTTTTTTATTTTGTTGATAAAAAAAGAGCAAAAAAAGACCCATTTTTTTCATTTTCGTATTGCATTTATTAAAAATATTTTTATTTTTGTAAATCATTATTAACTAATTTAAAATCATTTAACTATGTCAAAATTGAAATCAGGTCTTCTTTTAGGCGAAGGCGAAGAAGTAATCATGGAGTTGGAAGCAGAATTGTGGGCTGAAGGCTCAAACATTATCCAAAAAATTATAGGTCAAATTAGAAAATTAGTTAACTTTCTTTTGGGCTTCAAACGCGAAGGTTTTATCGTAATTACCAACAAACGTGTAGTTGAAATCACTTCATACCGTGCTTTGTGGGTATTGAACCAAGGTAGAGAAGTAAAAATCTTGACCCCAGGTTCTATTAAAGAAGTAGGTTATATCAAAATGGGTATGTTCTGTGGTTGCTTCTGTCAAGCTTATCAGTTGTACTATGAATCGTTCACACAAAGAAATTCTGTTCTTTTGTCGTCCATTGATAGTGAAGATGCCGCTCAAAAACTAGTAGACTCGTTCTATCAAGCTATTTTTGGTGCTAAAATGTAATTCATGCAATCAGGTATAGATACCCCTAAACGGTATATTTATCTCAACACCTATGCTTTTTTGTTGCTTTTGGCAGCAATTAGCATAGGTTGTTTGCCTTTATACAAACTAGGTACTTGGTATGTGGTGGCGCAGGTGGTTGTAGCATTCCTACTACTATCGTATGCCATGAAGATATTCAAGCAATTCCAAGCAAAAAAAAGGCGCTATCACAAACTTATTGAAATTAACCAGCAAGAATTGGTGCCCGAGAGCTTTGAAGAGTACATGCAAGCTCCTTGCGGAAGGTTGTTGGTAAGGGTAGTATTGGATGATATCAATCATCCCGAGGCCTATCCTGCACTCAAAAAACTAAAAGCACCCTTAAAACAGCGCATCAAAATGGCCTGTGTGCCTAAAAAAACAGTTATTTACGTTGCTAAACCACCCGAAAAATGAGTATCTTTTATATCATCTTATTTGCTATACTATTAGCGATTGTTCCAGCCTTGTTTATCTGGAAAATGTTTCTCCCCCTTGAATCGAAAAAAGAAAAAGGTGTTTACATAGCCATAACCGTTGTGTTATTCCTTATTTTGGAAATCGGTTTTATTATGACAGCAGCATTGCCTGCCAAAATTAATAGCATTATAGACCAGGGTGTTGTAAGTGTAGAATCGTATGTGACATCTATCGATTCTACGTTTATGGACAAACCATTGGATGCCAAACAATTGCAAGAGGTGATTACGAATTCGAAACAACTGAAATACGAATTGGAATCGAATCAAGACGCGAACTTGATTATTCAGTTGGTAGGCATTGATGCTTTTTTAAGCAGCATGGAAGATTTTGCCGAAAACATCGATTCGTATGTAGTGCGCTTTGAAAAGGACAATGTAGAATTTACGTTCCGTAATGCCTTGTCGTACATTAAACAAGACATACAACCTGCCATTTACTTTGTGGCCAAAGTGATAGAAATTATTATTCTTATCATTGCGTTTATTGTTTATTTGGTTATTTTGATTGTGTATTTTGGTAGAAAAAAAGGTTGGTTTGGCTATCTAGGAACTCCCAAAGTGTTGTATGCCGAAGACGATGCCAAACAAGATGCCCAAGAAACAAAATCATCCAAAGATTTGATAGAATAACGTGCCTTCTTGTTGCAAAAATAAGGCGAAAAATGCAGAAAAACGCTATATTTGCAATACAAGAGCATGATTGTGAAAAAGGTACTTATAATAACCTATTATTTTCCACCCAGTGGTGGAGCTGGTGTACAGAGGTGGCTAAAAACAATGAAGTTTTTGCCCGAATTTGGTATTGAGCCGGTTATTTTAACGGTCGATGCCAAATTTGCCTCGTACCCACAGCTAGATCCTTCTATGATAGATGAGGTGCCTGCCAACTGCAAGGTTTATCGCACCAAAAGCCGCGAAATTTTATCGTTGTACAAAAAGGTATCGCCCAATAAAGAGGTGCCTTATGGCGGCTTTGCCAACGAACCCCAACCCAACTTGTTTCAAAAAATAGCCCGTTTTATTCGGGGTAATTTCTTTTTGCCCGATCCACGCAAGGGTTGGAACAAGTATGCTTACCAAAAAGCCTGCGAAATCATTCAACAAGAGGGGATTGAAACAGTCATTACCACCAGTCCGCCGCATTCTACGCAATTGGTGGGCTTAAAACTAAAAAAGAAATTTCCTTCTATACAGTGGATTGCCGATTTGCGCGACCCATGGACGGAAATCTACTACAACAAAGATTTGTACCAAACCCAATGGGCACAAAACAAAAACCTGCGCTACGAACGTAGTGTATTGACCCATGCCGATAACATCATTACCGTGAGCGACGATTGCGCTAAGTTGTTTAACCAAAAGGTAGCAACTGAATTGCCCATTACCGTTTTGCCTAACGGTTACGATCCGGACGACTTTGCACATCCCAATACTATTCCCAGCAATGGAAAAAAAGTATTGTCGTACGTGGGTGTGTTTAGTCCACAATATCGCATGGATGTGTTGGTAAAGGGGTTGCAACAAATAGCCGATGCTTGGAAAGATAAATTGCTGCTCAGATTTGTGGGGGTAGTTTGCGACGAGGCAAAACAGTTGCTGACTCAAATACCATACGAGGTAGAATACATAGATTACGTGCCACATGCCAAAGCGGTAGATTACATGTGCTCGGCAGATGTGCTGTTGTTGTGTATTCCCGATATTCCCAATAACCAGGGTATCTTAACGGGCAAACTGTTTGAATACTTGGCTGCCCAAAAACCTATTTTGCTAGTGGGACCCAAAGAGGGCGATGCCGCTACCATTCTAAATAAATGCCAAGCGGGCAGTTGTTGTTCCTATCATTCGGATGAACTTGCCCATTATTTGGATACTATCTTGCAAGCAGATACAAACCTTTCTTCAACCTACTATCAACAATACTCGCGACGTTATGCCGCGCAACGGTTGGCAGAAATGATTCAACAGTCATGAAAGTCTTAATCATATCGCGTGGTGTGCCAACGGCTAAAGCTCCGCTCAATGGAATATTTGAGTGGGACCAAGCCCTTGCCCTTAAAAATGCAAACGTAGATGTGGCATTTTTGGCTTTAGACTTTAGAAAAATAACCGAAAAACGCTTCTGGGGTATTCGTAGGTACGTTCGTGAGGGAATTTCTGTGTTTGAATTATCGTTGCCAACTGGAGTGTATCGGCGTGCATTGGGCTTGTTGCAATTTTGGTGCAAGCAAATGTATAAAAGGGTAGAGAAACATTGGGGCAAACCCGATGTGTTGCATTCGCACTTTTATTTTATGGGAGCGATTGCTGCCCAATTGCCTGCTTTGTCGGGTGTGCCTTTGGTGCATACCGAGCATAGCAGCAAACTAAACAAGTCGCTAGACGCTATCTCGTCGCTCGATAAAAAATTAGCCCAAAAGGCTTTTGCTGCCGCATCGTGCATTACGACGGTATCTACTGCGTATGCCTCGGTGTTGGCGCAGAATTTTGCTGTAAGGGCGCAGGTGCTTCCCAATGTGTTGGCGTTGTCTTCATCGGGCACTTTTTCCCTATCGGTCAACAACACGTCGACAAGCTCAGTGACCGAGGGGGAGCCAATCACCCCTTTTACTTGGGTATCCGTAGGGCGTTTAATCCAACCCAAGGGATTTGATACCTTGTTAGAAGCTTTTGCTCAGACCCTTAAAGAAGATGCAAACCAACAATTGCAGATAGTGGGCGATGGGTCTTATAGAGGTGCATTGCAAACTAAAATACAGCAGTTGCACCTAACCGATAAAGTAAAATTATTGGGTGCGATGCCGCGCAATAAGGTGCAAGAATGCCTTGCTAACGCACATGCGTTTGTGTTGCTGTCGCAATCGGAAACCTTTGGGGTATCGTACATAGAGGCCATGGCATTGGGTTTGCCAGTAGTGGCAACTTGTTGTGGGGGACCATCCGATTTTGTCAATGCTACCAATGGATGCTTGGTACCGGTGGGCGATGCAGCAAAAGCAGCCGATGCCATGTGCAAAATAAAAGCACAATATGCAACGTATCAACCCCAGCAAATTGCCAATGAGGTGCTTCAAAAATACGCCCCAGCATCGGTGGCAAAACAATTGATAACCCAATACCAAATGCTACTGCCATGAGTTTGCCCATTAGTGTAATTGTCCCCGTTTACAATGCTGGCAAGCATTTTAATGTCTTGCTAGATAGTATTTTGGCTCAAACTTTTACCCAGTTTGAGTTGATATTGGTATTGGATTGTCCTACTGATGGTTCCGATAAAGTAGCCAAAGCCTATGCGCAAAAAGACAAGCGCATTGTTATAGTAGAAAACGAACAAAACCTACACATAGGCTATTCGCGCAATAAGGGGTTACAACTAGCAAAAGGAAATTACATTGCTTTTGCCGATCATGATGATTACGTACAACCTACCTGGTTAGAAACGTTGTACAATAAGGCATTAGAAACGAATGCCGATGTAGTGGTGAGTGATATTGAAAATAGAGAAGTGAGGATGCCCGAAGCAAAAAAAGCAGATTATTACTCATTCCCGCAAGTAAAGGGCGAAACATTGCGTCAAGGCATGTTGCAGGCCATGCTATGCAGTAGGCATTCAGTAGCTAATTCGGCTTGTTTTGATAATGCCAATAGTGTGTGGAATCAGTTGTACAAAAAAGAGTTGTTGGATAAAAATGGCATACAGTTTACAGACAATAAGCTGGTTTCGTACGAGGATGCTTTGTTTAATATCCCTGTTTTTTTGCACACCCAACGGGTGGCTTACGTGCCAGAGGCGTTGTATGTGCACATTACGCATCAAAACAACGAGTTTTCTAACTATGCATACAAGTGTGAGGAAAAACTAACGGCGTATTTACTTGTTTTACAAGGGTATATAGAGGCGTTTAACTTGCCACCTGCGTATATGGGTCAAGCGGTAATGCGTAAATATTTTGTCTGCTTGTTTAACGAATATAAGCACAAAGGAGTGGTGGCAACTATTTCTTTGTTATTTATCTTACGCAACCATCCTTTTAAAGCAGCCGTTAAAGTTTACAGAAAGACCAAACCAACATTGTCGGTAGCAAAAAAAATCTTTTTATTTTGGTTGTCGTAACCCTTTTAAGTAGCCAATGGCTTGTTGCCATAAGGTAGGGTAGAAGATGGCTGTTAGTAATAGATATCCCCCTAAAAATACTACGCCTCTAATAATCAGTTGCCAATATACGTTTTCTGTACATAATGAAACATAATAGCAAACTACAGCTATTGCTCCAGAAAATAGCAAAGCAGGAGTGATGTGCCATGCTTGTTTGCCAAAATGAATGCCTAACTGTCGTTTTACTTCCATACAACTGATTCCCCACGATAGGATACAAGCTACTGCGTAGCCTATTAACAATCCCAAGATATTCCAATGCAATCCCACCAAAATGGAGCCCAAAATAAGGCCTCGTTTGCCTAATTCGATGCCAAAACTAACGTTCGATTTGCCAATGGCATTGAGTGCATGAATGTTGATTTGGAACATAGGGGTTAATAAATTGGCTGCACAAATAAGTTGAAAGTAGGGTACTGATTGCATCCATTTTTCGCCAAACAGGGTATAGAAAAGAGGATGGGCATCTACGATGAGTAATACCGTTATGGGTATAACAATGAGTGCAGCACGTTCTTGTATGGTGTTGAGTATACGGCAAAGGCGTTCTTTTTGGTCGTGTATTTGCGCAAATAGGTTGTAGGTTGTGCTTAAAATGGCCAAAAAAGTAAAATTGGCCGTTTCGCTCATTTTGTAGGCTTGGGTGTAGTAACCCACTTGTTTAATGGGGTATAGTTTACCCAAAATAAACGTGTAGATGTTGTTGAATACCACCGATAGTAGCGAACTGGCCAAAATGTGCGAACTAAAGTGGCTATACTCGCGTATTACCTGCCATTTAAAGGTTAATTGGGGTTTCCACTTGGTGTGGAAATAAAACCCGAAAATCCTAAAAAAGTGGTAGGTGGTTTGTTGAGCAACCAATGCCCAAACACCGTACTGAAAGTAAGCCAAAGCAATACCTGCAATGCCACTTAATAGGGTAGCCGATAGGTTTATTTTTGCTAACGATTTGTAATCGAGTTCTTTGCCAATTAGAGCATAGGGTACTAAATAGCAAGCATTGAACAAAATGGCTAAAAAGGTAACCCTAGCAATGGCGGTTAGTTCGGGTTGATTAAAAAACTGGGCAATATAGGGTGCTGTGAAAAATAGCAACAAGTAGAGCGCCAACGATATGGCTAGGTTGGTATAAAAAATAGTGTTGGTATGCTCTGGTTTTAGTTCTTTGGTACGTACCAAAGCGTAATTAAAACCACTTTCTACCAATACGTACGATAATCCCGCAAAAATCATCACCATACCCATCAACCCGTAATCGGTAGGCGATAATAAGCGGGCGAGTACAATCCCAATGAGGAATTGTACTCCCTGCTGTGCTACGCGGTCTATACTGCTCCACGTTAGCGCACCCAACATCTTATTTTTTAAATCGCTCATCTATTGACTAGCGACAGGTTTACCCCAATACAATATTCACAATTTTACCTGGAACCACGATGATTTTACGAATGGTTTTGCCATCCATGAATTTTTGGGTTTGCTCGTTGGCAAGTGCTGCTTCTTCTACTTCTTTGGCCGATAAACCAGCAGCCAATTCTAGGGTAAAGCGTACTTTGCCGTTAAACGAGATAGGATATTTTACGCTGTTTTCTACCAAGTAACTTTCGTTGTGAACAGGGTAGGTAGCATCGCAAACGGTACCTTCGCCACCCAATACGTGGAATAATTCTTCGGCAATGTGAGGTGCAAAAGGTGCCAACAAAATGGTTAGTGGCTCTAAAATAGCACGTTTGTGGCATTTTAGTTGGTTTAGCTCGTTTACGCAAATCATAAAGGCAGCTACCGAGGTATTGAAAGAGAATTGTTCAATGTCGCTCGATACTTTCTTAATGGTTTTGTGTAGCGATTTTAGTTCTTCGGCAGTAGGTTCATCGTTGGTAACACATACGTCATCACCACTAAAGAACAAGCCCCAAAGACGTTTCAAGAAACGGTGAACACCGTCAATGCCGTTGGTATCCCAAGGTTTAGATTGTTCCAAAGGTCCAAGGAACATTTCGTACAAACGCAAGGTGTCGGCGCCGTAGTTTTCTACAATGTCGTCGGGGTTTACTACGTTAAACATCGATTTAGACATTTTTTCTACTGCCCAACCGCAAATGTATTTACCGTCTTCTAAAATAAATTCGGCATTAGCAAAGTCGGGCATCCACGCTTTAAAGCGTTCGGTATCCAAAATATCGTTGCTTACAATGTTTACATCTACGTGAATTTCTTGGGTTTCGTATTGGTCTTTTAGGCCCAACGAAACAAATTTATTAGTACCCACCACACGGTATACAAAGTTAGAACGACCTTGAATCATACCTTGGTTAATCAGTTTTTGGAATGGTTCGTCTTTGCAAATAACGCCCAAGTCGAACAAGAATTTGTTCCAGAAACGGCTATAAATTAGGTGACCGGTAGCGTGCTCGGTACCACCAATGTAAAGGTCTACGTTTTGCCAATAGTTGTTGGCATCTGCACTTACCAACGCTTGGTCGTTGTGTGGATCCATGTAACGTAGGTAGTAAGCCGACGAACCTGCAAAACCAGGCATGGTGTTTAGTTCCAATGGATAACCATCGGCTGTTTGCCAATTTTCGGCACGTCCTAGTGGAGGTTCGCCCGTTTCGGTAGGCAAGTAGGTGCTAATTTCGGGCAATTGCAAAGGCAATTGATCTTCGCTAAGTGTGTAAGGTTGTCCGTCTTTGTAATATACAGGGAAAGGTTCGCCCCAGTAGCGTTGACGGCTAAAAATAGCATCGCGCAAACGGAAGTTTACTTTTACTTTGCCAATGCCTTTTTCGGCAATGTATTTTTTAGCAGTGGCGATGGCTTCTTTTACTTGCAAGCCGTTTAAGAAACCAGAGTTGCACATAATACCGTCTTTGGCATCGAAGCTTTCTTGGCTTACATCGCATCCTTCAATAACGGGAATGATGGGCAAGTTAAAGTGTTTAGCAAACGCATAGTCGCGGCTGTCGTGTGCGGGAACGGCCATAATAGCACCGGTACCGTAGCCTGCCAATACGTAATCTGAAATCCATACAGGAATGTTTTCGCCAGTGAATGGATTCACCGCGTAAGCACCCGAGAAAACACCTGTTACACGACGGTCGGCAATGCGTTCGCGTTCGGTACGGCGTTTTACCATATCTAGGTAGGCATCTACTTCTGCTTTTTGTTCGGGGGTAGTAATTTGTGCTACGTAAGGGCTTTCGGGAGCCAATACCATAAAGGTAACACCAAATGTAGTATCGGCACGGGTGGTAAATACGGTCATGTTGATGTCGCTACCAGCAATGGCAAAGTCCATTTCGGCACCCTCGCTACGACCAATCCAGTTGCGTTG
>JAGCMZ010000115.1 GCA_017646225.1 Paludibacteraceae bacterium
CACGTCCTGCAATGCGTTCAATAGCAAAACGAGTTACTTCTGCTTTCTCTTCTTCACTCAATGTAGGTGTTTCGCCTGTGGTTCCTAAAATAACCATGTAGTCTACGCCATTGCTTACTTGATAGTCGATAAGACGTGCCAATGCGGTATAATCTACCTCGTCGTTATCAGTAAAGGGCGTAATTAATGCAATACCTAATCCTTTTAGTGCTGTATTTGAAATCATATTGTTATAACTGACTAATCGCAAAATAGTGGGCAAATATACTGTTTTTTTACGATATTTTAATTTATTTGGATTGGATTTTTTCTAAATAGAAAAGCAATGCGCTTAAATTTTTATTGGCTGATTGGGTTATATCGTCTACTTGCAGCTGCAAATCGTACTGAAATGGCCTATTATCCAACTTTAAAGCTACTTTTAACGAGGCGTCCGACATAGCAGCTAAATGTTCTAATGGATAACATACAAAGGGCGATATATTGATTAAAATATCGGTTTTTTTACCTAAAAATGAAGTAATAATGGGTTGTTTCGGTTTCTTGGAGCAGCATTTTACCTGCTTATAGTCAAATACTTCGATGCCCATGCGTTTGGACTCAACCGGCATTTTACGCACGCAAACGGTTAAATGCAGTTGGCACGACATTTTTTGAAACATATCGGCCACCGCATATACTTGCTTGTAAAATTGTTCGGTTTCAATGGGTGTAAGCGCATTGGCTCCCATCAAAATATGTACATTTTTAGCCTGACTAAGGTTAATAAAGCGTTTTACACGCGTTTTATTCTCGCTTTTACGAACCTTGTATGCTGCAAATTTCTTACACATTGTTTTGCTCAATTAAAGATAAAAATTCTTGTTCTGATAGCATCGGAACACCCAATTGCGCCGCTTTATCGGCCTTGGCGGGACCCATATTATCGCCCGCTAAAATAAAGCTGGTATTTTTAGAGATACTGCCAGTATTTTTGCCACCATGCAGTTCTATCAAGGCTTTTAATTCATCGCGCGAGTGCTGTACAAATGTACCACTAATGACAATGGTTTTTCCTTTTAATGCTTCAGAACCAGCTTGTTGTGTTTGCTCATCGACCGCCATTTGCAAACCTATTTCTTGCAAATCGGCAATGAGTTGTTTGTTTTCGTCTTGTGCAAAATAAGCCACTAAACTTTGGGCGATGGACTCTCCTATCTCGTCAATGCTCATCAACTCTTCTAAAGAAGCTTGCATCAAGGCATCCATGCTTTTTAGCTTGGCCGATAAGCGTTTGGCCACCGTTTCGCCTACATATCGAATACCCAAGGCAAACAACACACGGGCAAAAGGCACTTGTTTGCTAGCCTCTAACGATTTTAAAATACGCCTACCCGATTTTTCGCCCATGCGTTCTAATAGGGCTAAATCAAGTAGTTTAAGGCGATATAAGTCGGCGATGTTGCGTGCTAAACCATTACGATAAAGCAAATCGATGGTTTCTTCGCCCAACCCATCAATGTTCATGGCTTTACGCGATACAAAATGCACCATTTTGCCTTTTATTTGAGGCGGACAATGTGCCTCGTTAGGACAATAATGAGCGGCTTCGCCCTCGTCGCGCACCAAGGCCGTACCACACTCGGGGCAATGGGTTATGAATTGCACCTTTTCGGCAAATAAATCGCGTACAGATGCTTCTACGCCTGTTATCTTAGGAATAATTTCGCCTCCTTTTTCTACATACACTTTATCGCCAATGTGCAAATCGAGCCCTTCTATAATATCGGCATTGTGCAAACTGGCTCGTTTTACCACCGTTCCCGATAGTTGAACGGGATCTAAATTGGCCACAGGCGTAATAGCCCCCGTTCTGCCTACTTGATAAGAAACTGACTGTAAGGTAGTTAATGCCCTTTCTGCCTGAAATTTATACGCAATGGCCCACCTGGGCGATTTAGCCGTATAACCCAAGTTTTTTTGTTGAGTTAACGAATTGACTTTAAGTACAATGCCATCGGTTGCAACGGGTAAATTTTTCCGTTCTTTATCCCAATATTTGATGTATTCCATCACCTCGGGCAAGGTTTTGCATACTTTTACGGCATCAGAAATTTTAAAACCAAACGCCGATGCCGCTTGTAAACAGCCACTATGGGTATCGTCGGGCAAATTTTCACCCAACATGTAGTACAAATAAGCATCCAATTTGCGTTTGGCCACTTCTGATGCATTTTGCAGTTTTAAGGTGCCCGATGCCGCATTGCGCGGATTGGCAAACAAGGGTTCTTCTTGCGCCTCACGTTCTTTGTTGAGGTCTTCAAACACCTTCCATGGCATTAATATTTCGCCGCGGATTTCAAATTTGTCGGGGATTTCTATACCATGGTGATTTGGTGAGTCGGCGATTTGGTGAGTCGATTTATTTAGGGTAAGCGGAATGGTTCTAATGGTGCGCACGTTAGCAGTCACATCATCACCTTTTTCGCCATCGCCACGGGTAACAGCACGCACCAACTCTCCTTTCTCGTAAATAAGCGATATGGAAGTACCGTCGTACTTTAATTCGCACACTATCTCAAAAGGGGCATTCAGCGCTTTGGCTACA
>JAGCMZ010000116.1 GCA_017646225.1 Paludibacteraceae bacterium
ACCTTCAGATACTGCAATTACGCCGTTAGCCAAAAGAGTTTTAGCGTCGTCGCCGTTCAATTCGTTTTGAGTTGCGCAAGGAAGAGCAATGTCAGCAACTTCGCCCCAAGGACGTGCTCCTTCTACGTATTTGCAACCATATTTTTCTGCGTATTCTTTGATACGGCCACGTTGAACGTTTTTCAATTCTTTTACGTATGCTAATTTTTCAAAGGTGATACCTTCTGGATCGTAGATATAACCGTTAGAATCAGAAAGAGTCAAAGGAATTGCGCCCAATTGAAGCAATTTTTCGCAAGTATATTGAGCAACATTACCCGAACCCGATACCAAGCAGCGTTTGCCAGCGATATCAATGTTACGAGTTTTCAACATGCTGTTCAAGAAATAGATGTTACCATAACCGGTAGCTTCAGGACGGATAAGTGAACCACCAAATTCCAAACCTTTACCAGTGAAAGTACCAGTAAATTCGCCAGAAAGTTTGCGGTACATACCGAACATATAACCTACTTCGCGAGCGCCTACGCCGATGTCACCAGCTGGGATGTCGGTGTCAGGACCGATGTGTTTAGAAAGTTCCAACAAGTAAGCTTGGCAGAAACGCATAACTTCGTTGTTAGATTTGCCACGTGGAGAGAAGTCAGAACCACCTTTACCACCACCCATAGGAAGTGTAGTCAAAGCATTTTTGAAGGTTTGTTCGAATGCCAAGAATTTCAAGATAGAAGGGTTAACTGAAGAGTGGAAACGGATACCACCTTTGTAAGGACCGATAGCCATGTTGTGTTGAACACGGTATGCCATGTTGGTTTGAACGTTACCTTTATCGTCTACCCAAGATACGCGGAAGGTAAAGATACGATCTGGAATACAAAGTCTTTCAATTAAGTTTGCTTTTTCAAACTCTGGGTGTTGGTTGTACACATCTTCGATGGTTTCTAACACCTCTTGTACTGCCTGAATGTATTCAGGTTCGTTAGGAAAACGTTTTTTTAGGTTTTCAATTACGTTTTTTGCGTTCATAATAGTTATGTTTAGTTGTTTAGTTGTTTAGTCGTTTAGTAACGATGGTTATTGGCCATCGATGATGGTTTTTTAACAACTTGCAAAGATAATATTTATCATTGAAACACAAAAGAGAGAAGTGAAAACTTGAAAAAAAACACGTGATTTTTTTAAAAGTGTTACAAAATGTGACATTTTTACTACAAAATGAAAGAGGCGTAGTGAGATTATTGATAAAATGTTGGTAATTTGTTGATTTGTTGATGCGTTGATTTGTAGACGAATCGACGACGAATTGATGAACGAATGTGAATAATCGGTGAATCGGTGAATCGAAAAATTACTCAATACTGCGTATTTCGTGAAGTTGCTCACGTTCGGCAATGATTAAGAGCTTTTCATTGCCCTCGCTTACTCACAAAATTATTCGATGCTTCGCATCTCATGAAGTTTGGCTGCGGCTCAGCATAGCCAAAATAAATTTTGACTCTGCATTCGCCTTGCACAAACTTTCTCCTTTCTCATTTCTCCTTTCTCATTTAATTTTGTATCTTTGCGCTTTCAAAATGAATAAGCTAAACATTATGGAACTAGCAAAAAACTATAATCCTGCCGACATCGAGTCAAAATGGTATCAGTACTGGTTAGATAACAAATTGTTCGCATCTAAACCCGATGCGCGTGAACCTTACACCATTGTTATTCCACCCCCTAATGTGACAGGTGTATTGCACATGGGTCACATGTTGAACAATACCATTCAAGATATTTTGGTACGTCGCGCCCGTATGATGGGTAAAAATGCTTGTTGGGTACCTGGTACCGACCACGCTTCTATTGCAACCGAAGCTAAGGTGGTGGGACGTTTGGCAGAACAAGGCATTGCCAAAAATAGCCTATCGCGCGAAGAATTCTTGAAACATGCATGGGCATGGACCGACGAACACGGCGGCATCATTCTAAAACAGTTGCGTAAACTGGGGGCATCGTGCGATTGGGACAGAACAGCCTTTACCATGGACGATTTGCGCAGCGAAAGCGTTATCAAAGTTTTTTGCGACCTATATAATAAAGGTCTAATTTACCGCGGTGTTCGTATGGTAAACTGGGACCCTAAAGCATTAACCGCTTTATCGGACGAAGAAGTAATTTATCAAGAACAAACTGGTAAATTGTATTACTTGCGTTATCGCATAGAAGGCGAAGATGGTTATGCTGTTGTGGCTACCACTCGTCCCGAAACCATTATGGGCGATACCGCTATGTGTATCAATCCTAACGACCCTAAAAACCAACACTTAAAAGGTAAAAAAGTAATTGTTCCTTTGGTAAATAGGGTAATTCCTGTTATCGAAGACGAATATGTTGATATTGAATTTGGTACAGGTTGCTTAAAAGTAACTCCTGCCCACGACGTAAACGACTACATGTTGGGCGAAAAATACGGCTTAGAAACCATCGACATCTTTAATGATAA